>NZ_JBFTSF010000125.1:0-18550 GCF_056399905.1 Cupriavidus sp. 01L46 | reverse complement strand
CGGCGGCCCCCGGCAACCCGCTGTCCTTGCATTTGTCCCACGACCGCCTATGATCTGTAAATCGATTTAGTAAATCGTTTTACGGAGACGCTTAATACCAAAGACCTAGTACCGAGCGCGGAGCCGAGGCAATCGTTGAGTCAGCCGAAGTGCAGCACGACGCGTCTCGCCGCTGGCTGGTGCCGTCCTCCYTGGCCTTGCCGCGCGTGCTGGCCATTAAGCCCAAAGGCTGGTGTCGGCGGCGCTCGCCATCCTGTCCGGGACGATCCTGGAAGGCGTGCCGGCGCTKGTCCTGTTCGGTCCGCCGCTCATGCCCGCTGCTCATGCGCACTGGGCAGCAGGCCGGCGTGCATCCGCTACACTTCGGCACGGTGATGCTGACGCCATGGCTACCCCGCCCGATGAAGCTGGCATGAGATCCCGATAATGGCAACCATACAAGATGTCGCCAGATTGGCGAACGTATCCGCGAGTTCCGTTTCCAATGTGCTCAATGGACGCACCGAACGGCTCAATCCCGCCACGTTCGAGCGGGTGCAGGAGGCCATCCGCGCGCTCGGGTTCCGGCCCAGCCAGGTCGCGCGCCAGCTCAAGACCGGCCGCACGCCGATGCTGGGGCTGCTGGTGCCGTCCACCGCCAACCCCATGTACGGCCAGCTCGCGCTGAAGATCGAGGCCGAGGCGCAGCGCCAGATCGGCTACCGCGTGCTGCTGGGCAATACCAACCGGGACCGGGAGCAGGAGTCGCGCATGCTCGACGACCTGCTCTCGTTCGGCGTGCACGGCGTGATCATCGTGTCGTCGCTCACCGACGAGCAGCATTTCCTGGCGGCGACCCGGCAGGGGCTGGCCATGGTCAGCTACGACGGCGGCGCCGACGCGAACATGCCGGCGCGCATCGATCATGTGGCGCCCGACAACTTCCAGGCGGGCCACCTGGCCGCGTCGCACCTGATCGAGCTGGGCCACCGGCGCATCGCCTTTGTCATGCCCGCCGGGCGCACGGTGAGCCGCGCGAGCAAGATCGCCGGTTTCCAGGCGGCGGTGAAAGAGGCCGGGCTGGGGGACGCGGCGGTGATAGAGTGCCCGCCCACCGCGCATTACGGCGATGCCGAACTGGCGGAACTGGGCCAGGTCCTGGCGGGGCAGCTGGCGCGGGCCAGCACGCGCCCCACCGGGCTCATCGCGGTCAACGACATGATGGCGATCGGGCTGATGTCCGGCCTGCACCAGGCGGGCCTGTCGGTGCCGGACGATGTCTCGGTGATCGGCATGGACGACATCGGCATGTGCTCGTACACCAATCCCGCGCTGACCTCGGTGGCCATGCCATTTGGCGAGATGGCGCAAGCCATGGTGCGGCGGGTCATGCTGCGGCTGGCGCAACCGGACGAAGCACCGATCCGCCTGTGCTTTCCCAGCGGGCTGGTGGTGCGCCAGTCCACCGCGAAGCCGCCTGCCGCCAACCGGCTGGCCGGCGCGAGCGCATCAATGCCAGGCGTGAGGCACGCATGACAAGCCCATGGCCGCGGTGGAAGCCCGCAGCCATGGACGGATGGAACCAGGCACGCCGTGCGTGGCCGTGGTTGTCACAAATCGACCTGAATCGTGGAGGAACGAGATGGTGCTCGACAAACCGGAACGCCGGCTGGCAGGCCCGGCCAGGACGTATATCGAGGCCGGATATGCCATCGAGGTGGATATCCTGGAGGTGGCGCAAGGCAGTTGGGGAGCGCTGGTCCGCCTGTCAAAGCTGGCCGACGGCCAGGTCCCCGCCGCGCACTTCATGCTCAACCGCACGTTCGAGGACCGCGCCATGGCGTTCTCGTACACGCTGGCGCTGACGCGCTCCTGCGTAGCGCAATTCGCACCGGCCTCCGCGACCGAGATTGCCGAGATGCTCAAGACCGGCAAGGCGGACCACTAGGATAGCGCAGGCTATCCAGCATGCAGCAGACGCGGCGCACCCGCACCACAAATGCCCGGAACGATTCGGCGCCAGCCCTGGCCGGCGCGGGATATCCGGCGAACGATCGCAACGGCACGCGCGGCCCCCCGGGCGCCGGCACGCTGCGGCAAGAGCTGAAGAGGGGACCCACCAGGCAATCAGGGGGGCAGCATGGAGAACACCACGGTGTTCACAAGGCAGGAACTAGACACTTACTTTGCTTCATATGTGGGGATGGAGGGGGGCAATCCGCGGGCCTCGGTCTGGTTTTGCGACAGGAGCCCGCATCCGTGGTCCGAGCACCTGAGCGCGCCACTCAAGCCGCGCCTGGCGCCGCTCGCCTGGGACGCGGCGTTTCGCGCCGCGCACCGCGCCAGCATGGGCAAATGGCTCAGCCACCAGCGCATTGCCCGCATCATGGCCGCTGCCCGCGCTGAGGTGCTGGGCTTGCGCGACGACGATGCCGATGCCGACTGGAAGCCCTATTACGAGCACCACCTGTACACCGCCTGCGGGGCCGAGTTCAAGCTCAACCTGTTTCCCCTGCCCATGCAGCTCGATGGCCTGACCCCCTGGTCCACGGTGTTCCGCGGCCAGCCGGCCCTGGTGCCCAAGGAGCGCTACCTGGATCTGTGCCGGCACGGCGGACGCTTCCGCTTCCTGGCCGAGATGTGCGCGCGCTGGCGGCCCAAGGTGGTGGTGTGCCTGGGCCACCGGCATACCGAGGATTTCGTCAACGCGTTCGCGCTGGACTACGCGGCGGTGCGGGACGAGAAACTGCAGCCCGCCGACCTGGTGAAATCACTGCGGGTGTTCACCCGCGACGACACCACCTGGATCATCTGCCCGGCGCTGGCCGGCCCCTCCGGGCTGACTTCCGATGTCTTGCTGAACGCCTTCGGCAAGCTGCTTGCCGCCAGYCTGGACGCGAGCGACTTCGGCGTTGTGCAGACCGGCCGCAAGGCCGTGGGCTTCAGGCCATGGCCACAGGCCGCGGCTTACCTGCAGGCCGAGCCCATGCGCTGACGTCGTCCCATCCTCGCATCGATTTGCATCAGTCCGCCTTGRGGCCGATCCGCAGGGCCAGCTTGGTCCATCGCGCGATATCGGCGTTCACCACCCGCTGGAACTCCGCCGGCGTGCTGTGGGTGGTGGCGAAACCCAGGTTCGCCAGGTTGGCCCTGACTTCCGGCCTGGCAATGACCCTGGCGATCTCCAGGTTGAGCTTCTGCACGACCTCGGGCGAGGTGCCCGCTGGCGCCAGGATGCCGAACCACTGGTCAACGTCGTAGCCCGGCAGGCCCAGTTCGCTCGCCGCCGGCACCTCGGGCAGGAACGGCGAGCGGCCACGGGACGTTACCGCCAGCGCGCGCAGCTTGCCGGTCTTGAGGTAGGGCAGGGTGTTGGTGAGCGTGTTGATGCTGACGTCCGCCTGGCCGCCCAGCACATCGGTCATGGCCGGGGCGCATCCCTTGTAGGGAATGTGCAGCAGATCGGTCCTCGCCGAGATCTTCAGCAACTCGCCCGCCAGGTGCTGCGGCGTGCCGTTGCCGCACGACGCATAGCTGGGCGGCTTGCCCGAGCGGCCGGCTGCGATCAGGCCCTTGAAGCCATGGATCGGGGAGTGTTCCGGCACAGCGATCACGGACGGCACCGACGCAAACGCGATGACCGCGCTGAAGTCCTTGCCTGGCTCGAAGGGCAGCTTGCGGAACACGCCGGGATTGATGGCGAAGCTGCTGTTGACCACCAGCAGGGTATAGCCATCCGCCGGGCTCCTTGCCACCAGCTCCGCGCCGATATTGCCGCTGGCGCCGGGCCGGTTGTCCACCACCACGGCCTGCCCGAGGCTGCGCCCAAGTTCCGTGCCGATCACCCGCGCCAGGGTATCGGTGCCGCCGCCCGGCGGAAAGGTCACTACCAGGCGGATTGGCCGCTGCGGGAAGTCACTGGCGGGGCTGGCGTTGGCATTGGCCCGGCCCGGCATGCCTGCCAGCGCCGCGCCAAGCAACGAGATCGCCGCGAGGCAGCGTACGACGGATGAGAATTTCATGTGAAGCCATCTTCGGATGACCGACATGATAGAGCAGCATGCGCGCACACATGGCGGCAGGGTGATTGCCGCGGCCGTGGGCGCCGGGCGGCTTCGGTTCCCTTCGTCCTGGCCCGGCCGCATCCTACAATCACATGGTGTGACGCCGTCGCGGCTCGTGGCCGGCAGGACGGCGGGCGGCGCGGCCTGTTCCGGTTTCACGCCTTTGCGGTTTGGCAAGTGAGTTGGCAAGCGAGTTGGCCACTTACCTATCAAGGGGATGCATCGATGGAATCGAGAAGCTCGTACCCCGGGATCTCCAGCGGCAATGGCCTGTCGCGCACCGGGTCCGTCATTGCGTGGATAGGCTTGCTGGGGCTCTGCGCGGCCTATCTGCAGGGCGGCATCAACAAGGCGCTGGATTTCCCCAGCGCCGTGGCGGAACTGGCGCACTTCGGCCTGGCGCCAGCGGCGCCCCTGGCGGCGGCCACCATCGCGCTCGAACTGGGGGCTTCGCTGATGATCCTGCTCGGCTTCTATCGCTGGGCCGGCGCGCTGGCGCTGGCGGTGTTCACCGCCTTTGCCACCTTTATCGCCAACCGGTTCTGGCTGATGGCGCCGCCGGAGCGTTTCATGGCGGCCAATGCCTTCTTCGAACACCTCGGCCTGGTTGGCGGCTTTGTGCTGGTGGCCTGGTACGACCTGCGTCACCGGCGCCATCGTGGCTAGCCGGGCGCGTCGCCGCGGCGGACCGCCGGCATTACTGGACCTGGAGCTGAAATGAGTCAGGAACTCTCCGGCGCCGCGCTGGCCGAGCCTGCGGGCGGGCCGTGGAGCCCCTTGCGCAACAAGGTGTTCCGGGCCGTCTGGCTAGCCACGCTGGTCTCCAATATCGGCACCTGGATGCATGATGTGGGCGCCGGCTGGATGATGACGTCGGTCAGCCCGTCGCCGCTGATGGTGGCGCTGGTGCAGGCCGCCACCACGCTGCCGATGTTCCTGTTTGCGCTGCCGTCCGGCGTGCTGGCCGATATCGTGGACCGGCGCAAATACCTGCTGTTTGCCCAGGCCTGGATGCTGGTGGTGGCGACGGCGCTGGGCCTGCTGGCGCTGGCCGGGCTGGTAACGCCGGCGGTCTTGCTGGTCGCCACCTTCTTGCTTGGCACCGGCGCGGCGATGAGCGCGCCGCCATTCCAGGCCATCGTGCCGGACCTGGTGCCCAAGCCGGAGTTGCAATCGGCGGTGGCGCTCAACTCGCTCGGGGTGAATATCAGCCGGGCGATCGGGCCTGCCCTGGGCGGCGTCGTGCTGACCCTGTTTGGCCCACCTGCCGTGTTCCTCCTCAATGCGGTATCGGTGGTGGGCGTGCTGTGGGTGATCTACCAATGGCAGCCCGCGCAGGCCGCACGGCGCTTGCCGCCCGAGCATTTCTTCCAGGCCGTGCGGGCGGGCCTGCGCTACGTGCAGGCGGCGCCAGTGCTGCAGGTGGTACTGGTTCGCGCAGTGGCGTTCTTTGCTTTCGGCAGCGCCGGTTGGGCGCTGTTGCCGCTGGTAGCGCGCAGGGAACTGGCGGTGGGCCCCGGTGGCTATGGGCTGCTGCTGGCGTGCGTGGGCGCCGGCGCGATCGGCGGCGCGCTGATGCTGCCGCGCTTGCGCAAGCTGCTCTCGCCCGACTGGCTGGTGCTGGGCGCCAGCGTGATCTTTGCGCTGGCCTTGTTCGCCATGTCGGGCATCAAGCGCTTCGCCCTGATCGCCATCGTGCTGCTGTTTGCAGGCCTGGCGTGGATTGTGGTGCTGTCCGTGCTCAATGGCGGTGCGCAGCGTAGCGCCGCCGGGTGGGTCAAGGCGCGGGCGCTGGCGGTCTACCTGCTTGTGTTCTTTGGTTCGATGGCGGCCGGCAGCGCGGTATGGGGACAGGTTGCCTCGCTAAAAGGCACGGCGCCGGCCCTGCAGGTGGCCGGCGCGGGCATGTTGCTTTTCGCCGCGCTGGCCATGCGCTGGCGGCTGGCCGATTCTCCCGACCTCGATCTCACCCCGTCGCCGCATCTTGCGGGCGCGCCGGTGCTTGACGAGACCGCGGGCGACCGCGGCCCCGTGATGATCAGCGTCGAGTACTACRTCGACAAGGCCAATGCCGCTGCGTTCCATGCCGCCGCCCGCGAGCTGCGGCGCGTGCGCCGGCGGGGCGGGGCGCTGTCATGGAATCTGTTCGAGGACATGGACGAGCCGGGGCGCTATGTGGAGACGTTCGTCATCGAGTCGTGGCTGGAGCATCTGCGCCAGCATGAGCGCTTCAGTGTGAACGACAAGGCGATCCAGGCCCGCGTCCATGCGCTGCACCTGGGGCCGGCGGCGCCCAGGGTCCGGCATTTCGTGTCTCCGCTTTAGCGAGCGCGCTGCATCGCTGTGCCCGGCTCATCCGAACACACTCCAGCACCGCCAGCCGCGCGCGTCGTAGAATTGCGCCATATACCGCACAACCTACTTCCCCGCCCGGCTTGCGCCGCAAGCGCTGCACCGCGCAGTGCAAGGATGATTTGACATGTCTGACACGAAGAACCCGTTCCTCAATATCTACGCCCATGGCTTTGCCCGCGTGGCCGTGGGCGTGCCGGTGTGCCGCGTGGCCGATCCGGCCTTCAATGCCGCCGAAACGATCGCGCTGGCCAGGGATGCCGCCAGCCAGGGTGCGGCGCTGGTGGCCTTTCCGGAGCTGGGCTTGTCCGCCTATACCTGCGACGACCTGTTCCATCAGCGCGCCTTGCTAGACGCCTGCGAGGCGGCCCTTGCCGCGATCGCCGCTGCGTCGAAGTCGATTGCCGCGACGCTGGTGGTGGGGCTGCCGCTGCGGGTCGAGCATCAGTTGTTCAACTGCGCGGCGGTGGTAGCCGGCGGGCGCATCCTTGGCGTGGTTCCCAAGACTTACCTGCCGAACTACTGGGAGTTCTACGAGGCGCGCCAGTTCAGTTCGGCCGATAGCGCGGTAGCCACCGAGGTGCTGCTATGCGGCAGCAAGGTGCCTTTTGGCGCCGGCCTGCTGTTCGAGGCGCAAGACGTGCCGTTCCTGCGCTTCCATGTGGAGATCTGCGAGGACGTGTGGGTGCCGATTCCGCCGTCGTCGTTCGCGGCGCTGGCGGGCGCGACCGTGCTGGTGAACCTGTCGGCCTCCAACATCGTGATCGGCAAGTCCGGCTACCGGCATCAGCTGGTCAGCCAGCAGTCGGCGCGCTGCCTGGCGGCGTACCTGTACAGCTCGGCGGGCAAGGGCGAGTCGTCCACCGACCTGGCGTGGGACGGGCAGGCGCTGATCTACGAGAACGGTGAGCTGCTGGCGGAGTCCGAGCGCTTTGCCGACAGCTCGCACCTGACCTTTGCGGATGTCGACCTTGAGCGCCTGTCGCGCGAGCGCATGCACCAGACCACGTTCGGCCACTCGGTGCGGCGCCATAGCGCGGAGGTGTCGAAGTTCAAGGTGATCCCCTTCGCCATGAACCTGGCGCTGGACAAGCCATTGGCGCTGCGCAGGACGGTGGAGCGGTTCCCCTACGTGCCGTCTGACGCGCGGCGGCGCGACGAGCGCTGCAGCGAGGTCTACAACATCCAGGTGCAGGCGCTGGTCCAGCGGCTGTCGTCCAGCGGCATCTCCAAGGTGGTGATCGGCGTCTCCGGCGGGCTGGATTCCACGCACGCGCTGCTGGTGTGCGCCAAGGCCATGGACCGGCTGAAGCTGCCGCGCACCAACATCATCGGCATCACCATGCCGGGCTTTGCCACCAGCGACCGCACGCTGCTCCAGGCGCGCAAGCTGATGGAGGTGGTGGGCTGCGTGGCCAAGGAGATCGACATCCGGCCAAGCTGCGTCGAGATGCTCAAGGACCTCGACCATCCCTACGCGTCTGGCAAGCCTGTGTACGACGTCACGTTCGAGAACGTGCRGGCCGGCGAGCGTACCAACCATCTGTTCCGCTTCGCCAATCACAGCCACGCCATCGTGATCGGCACCGGCGACCTGAGCGAGCTGGCCCTGGGCTGGTGCACGTATGGCGTGGGCGACCACATGTCGCATTACAACGTGAACGGCAGTGTGCCAAAGACGCTGATCTCGCACCTGGTCCGCTGGGTGGCGGAGACCGGGCAGATCGGCAATGCCGGCTCGGACGTCCTGCTCGACGTGCTTGGCACGGAGATCAGCCCGGAACTGGTGCCGGGCGACTCCGCCGACGCTCCCCAGCAAAAGACCGAGAACTTCATTGGTCCGTATGAGCTGCAGGATTTCAACCTGTACTACACGCTGCGGTTCGGCTTTGCGCCGACCAAGATCGCCTTTCTTGCCTTGAGCGCATGGGGCGAGCGCGACAAGGGCAACTGGCCTGACGGGCTGGACGCGGTGCGCAACGTGTACAAGCTGGCCGACATCAAGCGCAATCTGCGCATCTTCCTCGACCGTTTTTTCCGGACCAGCCAGTTCAAGCGCTCGTGCGTGCCGAACGGGCCCAAGGTGGGGTCGGGCGGCTCGCTGTCGCCGCGCGGAGACTGGCGGGCACCGAGCGATTCGGAGTCCGTGGTGTGGATGAAGGACCTCGACCGGGTGCCCGACGAGATTTGATGGCGCCGGGGTGGCTCTGGACTTTGGCTATCGCTCGATGACGTGCTCGTTGGTGTGCTAGTTGGCATGCTCGACCACGCGCTGGACGATGCGCTTGTCGAACCAGTCATCCAACATGGCCTTCTCATAGCGTAGCGGGTCGCTGCTCGCGTAGGTGTTGACCGACATCAAGAAATTCATGTCGACGAGCCGGTCTTCGCCGCTGGCCAGCACCTGGTCGCCCTGGCTCAGGGTGTAGCGCAGCGTCATGCGCGGCCAGGTGATGTCCCGCACCACGCGCACATCCTGGCCGTGGAAACGCAGCGGCTCGAAGCGGCCCGCCAGGTCGATGTCGAGTACCTCGATCTTGAGCGTGTCGCCCGGCGGCACCTTGCGCCCGGCCAGGCGCTCCAGGTGCTGGCTGATATCGTGCTCCACGGTGGCGAGATCTTTCTCGCTGGCGTACGCGTGGCTGTATGCGGCATCGGTGTAGCTTTCCGGGTTGAGGAAGGAGACGGAGAGGCGACCGCCGGGCGGCGCGGCAAGCGCGTGGATGCTAAACAGTGCCACGGCGGCAAGGCACAGGTCTTTACGCATTGCAACCTCCCGTTCCGTGACGAACCTATCGGGTTCGACTCCGGACGGGGAATGCTTGTTCCGGGCGGCGCATTCAGCCTGCCATGGTCGCCGGCACGCATTGCCGCATCGTCTCCACAAAGCGGCGCAGCTTGGCCGGATAAAAGCTCGCATAGGGATAGATCAGGTACATCGGCAGCGAGGAGGCTTGCCACTCGGGCACCAGGTGCAGCAGCCGGCCCTGTGCAATATCCTCGGCCATCAGCCAGGCCGATGCCACGGCCACGCCCAGGCCCAGCGCCGCCGCGCTGCGCAACGCATACAGGCTGTCGGTGCCCACGCGCGGGCGGAACGTCAGCCGCTGGCTCTCGCCCGTGACCGCATGGGTCAGCGTCACCTCGTTGCGATAGAAGGTGCGCAGGGAAAGCCAGGGCAGCATGGCCAGCTCGTTCGGGTGCGAGGGCATCGCCGAGCCTTGCAGCACGGCAGGGGCGGCAACAACGATGCGGGGCACCTCGGCAAGCCGGATCGCCAYCACCGACGGATCGCTCACCTCGCCAACGTGGATGGCGCAGTCGATGCCGTCGGCAATGAACTCCGGTGTCCGGTCATACAACAGCCACTCCACCGTCACCCGCGAGTGACGGCGCAGGAACTCCGCCAGCGGCCCCACCAGCTGCTGCTGCCCGAAGGCATGCGGCACCACGACCCGTAGCGTGCCTTCGGGCTCGTCACCGGCGCCGCGCAGGTCCGCTTCGAAAGCCTCCCATCCCGCTACCAGCTCCTTGGCGCGCCCGAAGCAGCGCTCGCCATCCTCGGTGAGCTTCATTGCATGGGTCGAGCGCTGCAGCAGGCGCAGGCCAAGCGAGCGCTCCAGGCTTTGCAGGCGGCGGCTGATGGTGGGCTGGGTGGTGCCCAGTTGCGCGGCGGCCGCCGACAGGCTGCCGGCCTCCACGATCCGCACGAAGGTCTGCATCAGCTCTACGCGGTCGGCGGAAGGCGTGGAGGGGGTGGCTGGAGCGACTGGGGGGGAGGGCTGGGTTTTCATGGTTTCCGGCATGGCGGCCATTGGTCATGCGTCTGGCGTATAGCCATTGTGCGAAGTGTAGTACTACCACGTGCCGCGGGCCACCGGCAAACTCCGGCCATGTTTTCCACCTGAGGGCTAACGCAATGTCTTCCATTCAAGCTGCGCATACCACCGCTGCCGCGCACACCGCGCACACGGCGGATTCCCCTGCCACCGGCCTGCCCGCGCGGCTGGTCCTGCTGCTTGCCGCGGGCGCCGGCCTGGCGGTGGCGTCGCTGTACTACAGCCAGCCCATGCTCGGCGTGCTGGGCCCGGACATCGGCGCGTCCGATGCGGCGGTCGGCCTGGTGCCCACGCTCACGCAGCTCGGCTATGCGCTGGGCATCCTGCTGCTGGCCCCGCTGGGCGACCGCTACGACCGCCGGCGCATCATCCTGGCCAAGGCTGCCGTGCTCAGCGTCGCGCTGCTGGCCAGCGGCGCTGCCTCCGGCATCGGGCTGCTGCTGGCCACCAGCCTGGCGATCGGGCTGGCCGCGACGATGGCGCAAGACATCGTGCCGGCCGCCGCCACGCTGGCGCCCGAGTCGCACCGGGGCAAGGTTGTCGGCACCGTGATGACCGGGCTGCTGCTCGGCATCCTGCTCTCGCGCGTGCTCAGCGGGTTTGTGGCCGAGCACTTCGGCTGGCGCGTCATGTTCGTGATCGCAGCGGCCAGCATTGCGCTGATCGGCGTGGTGGCCGCRCGCGGCCTGCCGCGCTTCAAGCCCACCACCCATCTTGCCTACAGCGCGCTGCTGGGCTCGCTCGGCAAGCTGTGGCAGAAGCACGGTGCGCTGCGCCGGGCGACGCTGTCGCAGGGGCTGCTGTCGGTTGGCTTCAGCGCATTCTGGTCGACCCTGGCCGTGATGCTGCACGGCGCGCCGTTCCACCTGGGCAGCGCGGCGGCTGGCGCATTCGGCCTGGCCGGTGCCGCCGGCGCGCTCGCCGCACCGCTGGCGGGCCGCCTGGCAGACCGCAAGGGCCCGGAGCTCGTCACCCGCCTGGGCATTGCGTTGACCGCGATCTCGTTCGCCGGGATGCTGTTCTCGCCGCTGCTTGCACCGCACGCACGGCTGTGGCTGATTGGCGCCAGCGCGCTGGGCTTCGACCTTGGCGTGCAGGTTACGCTGGTCGCGCACCAGACCATCGTCTACGGCATCGAGCCTGGTGCCCGCAGCCGCCTCAATGCGGTGCTGTTTGTGGGCATGTTCGTGGGGATGGCAGCCGGCGCCGCGCTGGGCAGCGTGCTGCTGGCGCGCTGGGGCTGGATGGCGGTGACGCTGTTGTCTACCGCGACGGCCATCGGGGCGCTGGTGGTGCGGATGTGGCCGGGTGCACGGCTGGCCCGGTGATGGCTTGACGTTGCCCAACCGGAGACGAAAGGAGCCCCGCCAGCCTGGGAAAGGGCATGGCGGGGCGAAGGTACGGCGCCAGGGGCCACTCACGTACATGGACGAGTCTGGGACCAGGAGAAGGCCGCGAATGTCTGCCGCCACACAGAGCGGGGCGGGTATTGTCGGCCAGAGACGAGGTTGTCACTGGTTCCCGGACGGATCGCTACTCATGGCTGGCGCTCAGTGGCAAGCAAGGGATGCCACGGCTTCCAGGAGATGCCGGCATCCGCGATGTCCGCGATGCCCGGCGCGGCGACGTTGAAGGGCTGCCACGCAGCACCAGACAGCGTGGCTGGCTTTCCCGCCGTGACAAAGCTGGATATGGCCAGGCGGAATGCGGCGCCCACGTTCTCGAATGTCTCTTCGGGGATATTTGCAATCATGGGCGCATCAAGCCAGTCGCCGCGGTTCCCGAACAGGAAGGGCAGTTCCAGGCAGTGCGGGCTCATGAGGTTTGGCACGCGGCTCTGCACGCTGAACCGGTATGGATAGACAGGCTTGGCCGCGCCGGCGAGAGCGCTGGAGATCTCGCGCGCCGCGGCGCCGAACAAGCTGTATCCGCTTGCATCGACCAACTGGGTGTACGGCGTGTGGGCCGGGCGCGCGGCGGCAAAGGCCGCGTAATGCTTCATTGCGGCCGCCCCGAACCTGGTCTCGAACCAAGCCATGACCTGCTGCGCCGAGGCTTCCACCACCTCGGGCGCGGCTGCCATGAAGGCGGTACTCTCGTCAGCCGTAAAGCCTAGCAGGGACGCTGACACGTGCGCTTGCCTGGCCGCACGCGGCAGGTCGAAGAGCCAGTCGGGGACAAGGCCATCTTCCGCCACCGGCCGGAAGCCGACCGAGACTTCGCCGAACCTGGCGCGCGACCGCATCAACTGGCTTTGCGCGGCAAGGATGTCATTGACCGACAAGGTATCGATGTCTTGCGCGCCTGCGGCGTCGAGCAACGCGAGGCTCGTGCGATACGCGTCGTCCGGCGACAGCGGCGGCAGGGCCGGCAGGCTGAACATGGCGTTCCGATGGAGCAGCCCCTTTGACGCGGGGCTGACGCCAAGCAACCAGGCGTAGTAGGCCCCGGCCGACTGGCCGCYCACCGTGACGCGCGCCGGATCGCCGCCAAACCGGCTGATATGTTCCTGCACCCACTCCAGGGCGCGAATCAGGTCGCGAACGGCGCGATTGGCGCCGCGCGCATCGCTGGCATCGGTGAAATGACCCAGCGCGCCAAGCCGGTAGTTGACCGTGACCACGACCATCCCGCTTTCCCTGGCCATGCACTCGCCGTCATACCAGGCAGCGGTGCCACCGCCGGTGAGAAAGCCGCCGCCATGAATGAACACGAACACTGGCCGGCGCTCCGCATCCCGCGGCGCCCACACATTGAGGAGGAACGCGTCTTCGGACTGCGGGTTGCGGTCGATGCCGTTGCCCATGACCGTGGCCAGGCGCGAAGGCGCTTGCGGGAAGACCGCGCCGAGCGCGGTGGCATCGCGTTCGCCAGTCCATGCGGACGGCGGCGTCACCTCGGATAACCGGCTCCCAGGATGGGCTCGCTCGCCATAAGGCACCCCGCGAAATGCAAGGACGCCATCGGACGCCTCGCCACGGATGGCGCCGATGGACAAGGCCAACACAACGGATTTCTCTTTGACTGGCATTGGATCAGACTCCAGGTTCACGCAACTTGCGGATAAGGAACGGTACGATCACGGCGCACACCAGCACCGTGCCGCCGACAGCGGCGATGATCTCGGGCAGTCCCACGCCGGACTTGATCAACAGCCCGACAGAGCCCGCGCCCGCCAGCGATCCCACGCGGCCGAGCGCGCTGGCCCAGCCCGCGCCCACGGAACGTATCTGCGTGGGGTAGGCCGCAACCGCGACGGCGTTGAGCACGACGATGGGCCCGCTGATCAGGAAGCCCGAGCAGAACACGGCGACGGCGTACCCAGCCGTGGCATCGGGCGAGGCGATCAGAAGCGGGCTGGCGGCACCGGTCAGCAAGGCGATCCCAACAAGATTCAGCGGCGCGATGCGGCGGATGGCGAAGGCGCCCACCACCGCGCCGGCCAAGCCGCCAAACTGGAACAGGGACGCCGTCCTGGAGGCCATGGCAACGCTTTCCCCGGTACTCCTGATCAAGGTCGGGAGCCAGCTTGCGATGACATAGAAGCTGCCCAGTATCAGGAACATCAGCAGCCAGAGCAGCACCGTGGTTGACCGGTACTGCGTGCTGAAGAGCTGCGCCACGCTGCCCTTCGTGATCTCGGCCGGCGGCGCGGGAGCCTTGAACATCGCTGCGCCAGGCTGGGGCGCGCCCAGCTTGGCCAGGGCGGCGCATACCCGGCCCGAACCGGCCCCGGTCTGCACCAGGAACGCTGGCGACTCAGGCAACAAGGCAAGGATGGCGGGAACGAGCAGCAGCGGCCCGATGCCGCCGAGGAGAAACAGCCCCTGCCAGCCGATGCTGTCGATCAGATGCCCGGTCAGGAAGCCGGCCGCGGCTGAGCCGAACAGGAACCCGCAGAACACGCCGGAGAGCGCGGATGCGCGCCGGCGGGCGGGCAGCAATTCCGCCAGCAGCGCGGCAACGGCGGGCATTGCCACGCCGACGCCCACGCCGGTCATGCATCGCCATGCCACCAGCTGGAATAGCGACGCGCTGAACGCAGAGGCGAGGGTGGCTAGCGCAAACGCGAGCGTGCCGGCCACGAGCACAGGCTTGCGGCCTCGCGTATCGGCAACGCTTCCCGCGGTGATATAGCCGAACAGCAGCCCAAACATCCCCGCTGCGATGGCTGCGGAGATCTCGGCAGGCTTCGCGCTGAAATGCGTGGCGATCTGCGGCGCAATGAATCCAATGATGGCTGCATCGAAGCCCTCGAGCGCAACCACGGCAAAGCAGATGGCGATGATGCGGCGGCGGTGTCGATTGGGCGGGATGTTGTCGATCACCTCGGAGATGTCCAGGGGATCGACATGCAATGGGGGGTTCTTCATGGTAGGCGCGCGTCCCGCTCAGAATGCGTGTTCGACAAAGAGCCCGGACAGGACTTGCTTGTTGCTGTCCGACGGGCCGGCAGCGCCGTTGATGAAGGCCTTGGCGTCCGCGGTGCCCCCCGCCTTCTGGAACGCGGCTTGCAGGTAGACGTGGGTTCTCAGCGACAGCGCCTTGTCCAGTTTCAGCAGGATCTGATGCGCGTAGCGGTCCTGCAGCGCCGCATTGCCCTTCATGTACTGGTAGTGGAGGTTAATCGTGTAGCTATTGCCCACAGGCACGGTCGAGCCGGCGCCGAACGTGTCGATCGCGCCATTGGTGATCGCGTTTCTCACGCGGGTGTAAGACCCGGCAATCGTTGACTMGCCGATGTTCCACTTCGCCCCCAGCCCCATCGTCTGGAAGTGCGCGCGGCTGGTGGGCGTGCTGCTATCCCTGAAATCCGTATAGGCGACGGCGGCGCCATAGCGCGGGGTTTCGTAGAGTGCGCCGAGGCTATAGGTGCTTCCGTCGTTGATCGAGCTGGTGCGCTCGCCGAGGGCGTACATCGCGCCGAGCTTGAGCGGCCCGAATTGCCTGGTGTACTTGGCCGCGTTGGCCAGCGCTTCGCCGTTGGTCCGGTCGGCGTCGAACGAACCCGTGCGAGCCGGGCTGTAGACGCCGCCAAAATTCAGGAACGGCCCCTGCGGGCTGCCCCAGATGCCACCGAACCACGAGCCGCTGAAGCCGGGGATCGTCAGGAAATCGAACATGAAGTCCCGGGTGTATCCCAGGGCAAGGTCGCCGAGCGAACCGCGCAGGCCAACGATCGCATTGGTGTTGAAGAGCTGCCCGACCGTCTGGCCGTTATCCGCAAAGAACCGGCCGGCCAGCCTGAAGTACGCCGCCATGTCCGGCGACAACGTCTCGGAACCGTTCATGGCAATGTAGTTGGGCCGGTACGGGCCGGAGTCGACGCCATAGCGGGAAGCCCCTCCGACATTCGACGTCACCGTGGGGCCCGCCGTTACCAGGCCGCTGAGTGAGACACCGTCGGGCTGCGCGGCCGATGCACTTGCCGCGCAGCCCAGCGCGGTTGCTGCCAGGCTTGCCAGGAAAAGCTGGCGCAGATGAACTCGTGGAAATGCACTTCCCGTGATGGCAGACCTGCAGCCGTTCTTCCTCATTGCTTCCTCTTTTCGTGGTTTCGGTTGGAGCGCTCAGCAGAACAAGGTGGCGATCTCTCTGATATCCGGCGAAGACTTGCCGCGTGGGCGATGTCTTTAGCCTGCGACCGATACCGATGGTAGAGCGAAGGTGGAGCGGCAAGGCATGACGAATTTGAGAAGCATCATGCGTAGGTCGCATGGCCTGTGCCGGCGCTTCGAGGCAGGTGAAAGAGCGTGGCGGACGCGGGCCACGGCACGGGAAAACGCGGTGGCACCCGTGCGATGCGGATGATTTCCAAGGGGCGTCCGATTGCCCGCGCATGGGGCAAGCCGGAGGCTTAGTGGCTGCCGGCGTCCCAGGAGGATTCGACCACGCGCCGCAGACTGAGGATAAAGCTGCGCGTCTGCCGCGTGCTGGTCCGGTCGCGCCGCCAGATGGCCGACAGCGGGCCAAGACTGAGATTGAACGACAGCGGGAGGATGCTGATTTCGCCGCGCGCGGCCATGAAGCGTGCGGCGCTTTCTGGGAGTTGCCACAGGAAGTGGCCGTGCGACATCAGTTCGCGCCCCAGTTCCAGCGAGAGCGCGCCCACAATTTCCGGCGCCGGGAGACCGGCTTCCCGGATTTCATGCACCAGCATTTCCCGAAGGATGCTTCCCGGTGGCGCGGAGATCCAGGGGTACTGGACGCACGTGGCGATATCGACATCCTGCCTGGCCAGCGGATGATCCGGTGCGCACGCAAGCACGATGCCGTCATGCACCAGCGCGGCAGTCCGGTAGGTTTCCGCGCTCTGGCTTCTCGGGGCGCGGCTGATGAGCAGGTCGATCGCGCCGGCATCCAGTTTCTCGATCAGGGCCTCGTGCGATCCGACTTCCACCGTGATCTCCACGCGCGGATTCGCCTGCCGGAACAGGAGTATGGCCTCCGCCAGCGGCCACCGGCTGAACATCGAGAAGCAGCCCAGGATCATGTTGCCGAGATCGCCCCTGGCGATGGCACCCAGATCCGCCTCGGCCTTGTGGAAGTCGCTCAGGAGCAAGGCCGCATGGCGGCACATCGCGGCCCCGAGCGCGGTGGCCATCATGCCCTTCGCGGATCGTTCGAACAGCTTCCCGGCAACGATCTCCTCGACCTCGGCAACCGCCCGCGAGAGCCCGGACTGCGTCATGTGCAATTGCTCGGCGGCCTTGGACAGGTTTCCAAGTTCCGCGACGGAGAGAATGATCTCCAGATGGCGCGTCCGAAGCTTTCCGCGAAATGGGGTCATTGTTTGTGGACTTGAATGAACTTTCGGGATGCGCCCCTCGGCCGGGCAGCCCGGAGCGAATCGCGATCTTACCCGTCAGCGCATGGGTGGCGCAGCGACATGCCCACCAGCGCGCCGATCACGATCGGCGCCAGGATGGCGCCGCTGCGTCCGATGCCCGACGCCCAGCCAATGCCGGTCGCGCGGACCGCCATCGGATAGAACTGCCCGGCATAGGCGTAGGTGACGATCTGCGTGCCGATGGTCGATGCGCCGGCCAGCGCCACCAGCACGAACAGCAGCGCGGTGGGCACCGGGTAGCCCAGCAGTGTGATCGATACCGCGGCCAGGGCGTACATGCCCACCAGCACGTACTTGATATTGAAGCGGTCCGCCAGCCAGCCGCCGCCGATGGCGCCGATCATGGCGCCAAAGTTCAGCACCAGCACGAAGGTGAGCGCCGAGCCCAGGCTATAGCCTGCGCCGGCCATCATCTTGGCCAGCCAGGAGCTGAGCGCGTAGACCATGAACAGGCACATGAAGAACGCCACCCAGAACATCACCGTGGAAAAGCCGCGTCCGTCCTGGAACAGCTTGCCAATGGGTGCGTCGCCCGCCTTGTCGCCGGCGGGCAGCGCGAACTGGTCGCCGGGCTGGGGCCGGTAGCCTGGTTCCAGGCGGGAGGCGATGTGCTTGAGTGCATCGACCTGGCCMGATTTGATCAGGAAGGGCATGGACTCCGGCAAGGACTTCAGGATGACCGGGATCAGCAGCGCCGGCAGGCCGGCGGCAAGGAAGACTGATTGCCAGCCGTAGCTTTCAATCATGCCTTTGCCCAGTAGCGCGGCCAGCATGCCGCCCACCGAGTAGCCGCTGAACATCAGCGTGACCATGGTCCCGCGAATCTTGCGCGGCGAGTACTCGGTCATCTGCGCCACCACGTTCGGCATGACCCCGCCGATGCCCAGGCCGGCCAGGAAGCGCGTCACGCTGAATGTCACGGGATCGCTGGTGAAGCCGGCTGCCGCGGTGAAGACGCTGAACAACAGGATGCAGATGGCGATGGCGCGGCGCCGCCCGATACGGTCGGCCACGGTGCCCATGAAGATCGCGCCGAACATCATGCCGAACAGCGCGGCGCTGACCATGAAGCCGGCGCTGGTGGCGTCCACGCCCATGCCCTTCATGATCGAGGGCAGCGCGATGCCGACCACGGCCAGGTCATAGCCGTCGAAGATGATGATGAGGGCGCACCAGAGGAGGATTTGGGCGTGGAAGCGGTTGAAGCGGGCTTCGTCGGCTAGTTTGTGGATGTCGATATGGGGCATGGGGTGTCTCCGTTTGGGTTTTGTTTTTGTTGGGTGGGGTTGCAACTGCTAAATGTCAAAGGCAACTTCAACTGCAGTTTCACCTCCCCTGCGGGGCGGCGACCTACTTTTTTGTCTTGCCAAAAAAGTAGGCAAAAAAGGCGCGCCGGATGGGGCGACTACCYCCTCGGGATTCGGCGAAAAGAGCGGCCGGGACCCAAACTCGCATCGCCTTAAGGC
>NZ_JBFTSF010000124.1:0-17309 GCF_056399905.1 Cupriavidus sp. 01L46 | reverse complement strand
GATCGATGCCCGCCTGGGCGCGGCGCTGGAAGCCAGCCCGTTCGAGCTGATCGAGACGCGCACGCTGTTCGAGCCGGAGTGCGCGGCGCTGGCCGCTCAGCAAGGCACGCCGGAGCAGATCACCGCCATCGAGGAGGCGCACCGGACGATGAACCCCGACCAGTCGCCGGAAGCCGGTGACTTCGCGCACGACCGAGCCTTCCACCAGGCGATCGCCGATGCTTGCGGCAATGCGGCGCTGGCGTCGGTGGTCACGCACGTATGGGATCTGTGCGAGGCCAGCCCCCTGTATAAGCGGCTCGACAAACACTTTGTGGATGCGTCTGCCTGGCGCGCGGCGGTTGGCGAGCACGACCGCATCGTCAGCGCGATCGTGGCGCGGGACCCCATCCGGGCGCGCCACGCCATGTCGTTCCACCTGCTGGCAATTGTGTCGCGCCTGTCCGAGGACATCGCCGAATAGGCCAGACAAAGCTTGCCGGGCCCGGGCAATCCGGGTCCGGGCGCACATCGCTGGTGCAAGCCTGGCCCCAGCGCGGCTCCTCCAGCCGCCCACTTTCGCACCAATTCCACGCGCAGATCCCGATAAAAAGTGTCATTAAGTCACTTTTTATACTGGCACGTGGCTTGCGTTAACGAAGCTGAAGTGGTGAAATTCGCCGCAACAGGCCGGACCACCCGCCCACCAGACCTAGAACAACTACCTATTACGCTTAATTTCTCAGTCATCTACGCTTGATTGGCCGGACCACCAGAACAAAAGCATTCAAAGCATCACTCCGCATCACCCCGCATCGGCCCCCTTACCTCACGCGTGCCCAAGCCCGCCCGCATTACTGGAAAGCCTTATGAACCCCGATCACGTCCCCACCCACCAGCCCGAAGCCGGGCAAGCGCCCCGGAACATGAAGAAGATTGCCGCGGCCAGCGTCATCGGCACCACGGTCGAGTGGTATGACCTGTTCATCTTCGCCACGGCCTCGGCCCTGGTCTTCAACAAGGTCTTCTTCCCGGCCTTCGATCCGCTCACCGGCACGCTGCTCGCCTTCGGCACCTTCGCATCGGCCTACGTGGCCCGCATCCTTGGCGCCGCGCTGTTCGGCCACTTCGGCGACAAGGTCGGCCGCAAGTCCATGCTGCTGATCTCGCTCATCATGATGGGCTCGGCCACCTTTGCCATCGGGCTGCTGCCGGACTACCGCTCGATCGGCATCTGGGCGCCCATCCTGTTGCTCACCTTGCGCGTGATACAGGGCCTGGCCCTGGGCGGCGAGTGGGGCGGCGCGGTGCTGATGGCGGTGGAACATGCCCCGGCCGACAAGCGCGGCCTGTACGGATCGTGGGTGCAGATCGGCGTGCCCGCCGGCACGCTGATCGCCAACCTGGCGTTCCTGCTCTGCAATGCCGTGCTATCGAATGAGGCGCTGTTGTCCTGGGGCTGGCGCATTCCGTTCCTGGCCAGCGTATTGCTGGTGGGCGTGGGCATGTACATCCGCCTGAACACCTCGGAAACGCCGTCGTTCAGCAAGGTCAAGGCCACCGCCGCGCAAGTGAAGATTCCGCTGGCGGAAGTGCTGACAAAATCGTGGAAGCAAGTCCTGCTGGGCGGCATCGCGACAATGTCGACCGGCACGGCCTTCAACCTGATCGTGGCGTTCGGGCTGACGTACGGCACGCAGACGCTTGGCTTCTCCCGCAACCAGATGCTCACCATCGCGCTGATCTCATGTGCGCTGTGCGTCGTGCTGCTGCCGCTGTTTGGCCTACTGTCGGACAAGGTGGGCCGCAAGCCGGTGATCATCGGCGGCATCATCGCCGAGGCGCTGCTCGCCTTTCCGCTGTTCTGGCTGCTGGACACCAAGGTGTTCTCGTTCGCCCTGCTCGGCTACCTGCTGATGATGAGCGCCTTCGCGGCCAACTACGGCCCGATCGCCACATTCCTGGCGGAGCTGTTCGGCACCAAGGTGCGTTACTCGGGCCTGTCGATCAGCTACATGCTGTCCGGGCTGCTGGGGAGCGCCGCCACGCCGATCATCACCACCGCGCTGCTGTCCGCCACGGGCCGCGGCTCGTCCGTTGCCTGGTACATGATCGGCTCCGCGCTGATCTCCGCCGCTGCGCTGTTGCTGCTGGCCGAGACGCTCAGGAGGCATGCCCCGGCGGCGGCCTCCGGGGTGGATGCCACCGCCTCGCTGTCCTGAGTGCCGGCCATGCAAGCCAGACTTGACCCGGCGCTGCTGCGCCAGCTTGAACGCGTGAGCTTCCCCACGCTCGGGCACTTCCTTGAAGACGGTTTTGCCAGCCACGAGATCCGCGCGCTCGCGCCCGGCGTGAAGGTCGTTGGCCGTGCCGTCACGCTGCGCCTGGCCACGCCCAACGCCATTGCCGTGAACCGGGCGCTAGCCAGCCTCACGGCCGGCGATGTGCTGGTGATCGACGCCTGCGGCGACCATGCGCATGCCCCCGTTGGCGCCGTCACCGGCACCGCGGCCTTGTGCGCCGGCGCCAGGGGAATCATCGTCGACGGCGTGGTGACGGACATCCTGGAGTTGCGCGCCATGGGGATGCCGGTGTTCGCGCGCGGCACCAGCGTCCTGACCACCAAGCGCATCGACGACGGCGGCAGCGCCGTCAATGCGCCGGTGATCTGCGGCGGCGCCACCGTCAACCCGGGCGACATCGTGCTGGCGGATGACAACGGCGTGCTGTTCCTGGCACCGGACGTCGCCGCCGGCATCATCGGCCAGGCACTGGCTTCCGATGAAGCCGAACCGGCGATCCTGGCCCGCCTGCAGGCAGGTGAGCCGGCCAGTGCCGTGCTGTACCAGGGCGATTGCCACGCGCCCGCAACAAGAGAAACGCCATGAGCGCCCAAGCGACAAGACGGCCGCCAGGGCTGCGGCGCAGCTGGTTGTTCGTGCCCGGCCTGGACCCCGTGCGCCAGCACGCCGCCCTGGAGAGCGGCCCGGATGTGGTGGTCGCCGACCTGGAGGAGTTCACCAGCCCCGCGGACCGTCCCGCGGCGCGCGCGCGGATCGCCGCCTTGATGGGCGAATGCCGGGCGCGCGGCATTGTGGGCGCCGTGCGCGTCAACAAGCTGGATGGCGATGGGCTGGATGACCTGCGCGGCGTGCTGCCAGGCGCGCCCGCGGCGATCCTGCTGCCGCACACCGAGTCGGGCGCGCAGATCCTGGCGCTCGACCAGCGGATCACCGGCCTTGAGCGCGAGCTTGGCCTGCCGCATGGCCACACCGAGATCGTGCCGACGCTGGAATCCGCGCGGGGCATCGTTGCCGCGCCAGCCATCCTGTCGGCCAGCCCGCGCGTGAGTGCCTGCCTGCTGGCGGCGGAAGACCTGAGCGCGGATCTCGATGCGGTGCGCGGCCCGGACGGCGTCGAGCTGCATCATGTGCGCGCGCGCTTCCTGGTGGACTGCATTGCMGCAGGCTGCGTGCCGATCGACTGTCCGTTCAACTACCAGGATGCCGCGGCGCTGGCTGAGGACCTCGCCTGGGCCCGGCGGATCGGGCTGAAGGCAAAATGCACCGTGTTCCCGCATCAGGTCGCCGCGATACACGCGGCGCTGACACCATCGGCGCAGCAGGTCGCGCAGGCGCAAGACAGGGTTCGCAGGTATGAGGCAGTGCGCGACGGCAAGCCCGCGCAGGGCCCGCGTATCGATTCCCCGGACTACAACACGGCACGCCGGGTGCTGGCGCGCCATGCCGGGTTCGTGCAATGGGCGCAGGCCGCCGGAGGCACGGCGGCCGCATAGCGAGTTAGCGAGTTAGCGAGTTAGCCGGTTAGCCAGTTGCCCATCTAGATGATGACCACCTTGTTCCTGCCGTCGGCCTTCGCCATATAGAGCGCGCGGTCCGCAAGCGCGAACCCCTCGCGGGCCCCGGGCTCGACGGCGCCCTTCTTGCGCGCCAGCGATGCGCCGATGCTCAGCGTCACGCTGCCGAACGGCGAGCCGCGGTGATCGATCTTCAAGCGCTCCACGCTCAGGCGCAGGTCTTCCAGCGCCGCCTCCAGCACCAACCGTGGCGCGCCGCACAGAAGCAGGCCGAACTCTTCCCCGCCCAGGCGCCCGGCGATCATGCGGTGCGCGTCCGCGATCGATTGCAGCACCGACGCGACCTCACGCAAGCAGGTGTCGCCCGCCGGATGCCCGTAGGTGTCGTTGTATCGCTTGAACCAGTCGACGTCGACCATGACCGCGCCGATTTCCTCTCCCTCCGCGGTTTCATGCCATCTGCGGCGAACGCTCTCCAGCATGGCGCGGCGGTTGAACAGTTGCGTGAGCGGATCGATCGCGGTGGCAGTGCGCAGCTTCAGGTCGTTCTCGACCATGGCACGCAGGTGCCTGAATACCTCGCACTGCGCCAGGGTGATGCGGTGCGGCGCCGAATCCATCGCGCAGAGCGCGCCGACGACCGTGCCGCAGGGCGCCTTGATCGGGATCGCTGCGTAAAAACGCACGAAGGGGAAGCATCTGACCAGCATGCATTCGCTAAAGCGCGGATCGGCCAGGGCGTCTTCCAGCACGAACAGGTCGCCGTGCCGCGCCACATGATCGCAGAGCGAGTGCTTGCGCGAGATAGGCGAAAGCGGCATGCCCACCGCGGCCCGATAGTGCTGGTGCTCCTCGTCGAGCAGCGTGACCGCCGTCATCGCGGCACCCGTCGCATTTTTCAGGATCGCGGCAGCATGGCGGAAGCATTCGCGGATCACCTGGTCGTCGTGCAGCAGCCAGTCGATGACGGACGGCTCGGCATGCTGCCCGCTGGCGTCGATGTCGGCCGGCTGCAGCCTGCTGGCGGGGCGGTCGTATTCAGTGGCGGGGCGCAAGGTCTACATTCGAAATCAACGGGTGCCCCTCCTAACGGCGGGCCACCCGCAAACTTGAATGCCTTGCGCCAGTCAGTCCGAGCGCCCCGGCAGCATGATGGGGCCATCCTGATCGGAGCTGCCGTCCATCACCACCAGCGCATCGCCAGCCCAGAACACCTCCGCCAACGGCACGCCGGACGCCGATGCCTGGCCGATCTGCTTGCCGTCGGCGGTGTACACCCGCACATAGCCATTCACATAGTAGAGCTTGTCCGAGCCTTGTCCCGGAAAGGCCATGGTCGGCACCCAGCTACGCCAGCTGGCMAGTTTGTATTTCTGATAGTAGAAGGCCCCGTTGGGGCTGTACGCCTTGCCGCCATAGGCCACGCCGTAATAGCAGTAGAGATACGCGGGGTAAGCCAGGATGGCGATTGCCGCGGCGGCAATAAGAAGACGCTTGTTTTTCATTGCTTGTTAAGTGATTGCCCAAACCAGGGGATTGTCCAGACGCCAACGTGCCAACGTGCCAACGCATCAACGTGCGGCCTGCCTCACCGGGACGAAGACCTCCCAGTGCTGGGTCCAACCGCCTGCGGTACGCGGGCAGCGCACCGCTACGCTCTGGCCGGACAGCCCCTGGCTTTTCGGCACCCATTGCACGCGCAAGGCATCGGCGCAGCGGGGCACCAGCACCTTGTTGTTCGGCTCGCCCGCTGCCCAGCGGGTGCCCGCTTGCTGGTTCTGCGCAGCCACGAATGCCGCCGCAGCCTGCTGTATCTGGTCCAGATCCTGAACGGGAGGCGGATTGTACGGCACCTCCGGCCCGCGGGCCTGCGCCGCCGTGCATGCCAGCCCGAGCGCAAGCGCCGCCAAGGCACGGCGCATCGGCATGCCGGCTTTCATCATCATCAYCATCACCGCGCCCCTTGCGCAGGCGCCGCCTTGCGCTGGCGCCGGGCGCGCGCGTGCAGGCGGCGCAGTATCACGTCAAAGGACTCCAGCTGCCGGTTGATTTCCGCCTGGCCCTGCTCCACCAGGTAGCCACGGAAGGCCACCGCCACGCGCGGCAGGCGCACGCCCGGCAGGTTCAGTACGTACCAGTCGCGCTCGATGGGATTGCCTTGCAGCGGCAGCAGCCCGATCAGCCCGGCCTGGAATTCCAGTGTGCAGGCGTGCAGGGAGAGAAATGCAAGCCCCAACCCTGCCGACACCATCCGCTTGATCGCCGCGTTGCTGGACAACTCGGACCCCAAGGGCAGCCGCAGGCCGGCCTCCTTGAACAGCCGCTCCACGGTATTGCGCGTGCCCGAGCCGCGCTCGCGCACCAACAGGTTCTCCTCCACCAGGTCCTGCAGCGTGAGATTGCGGCGCGCCATCAAAGGGTGGTCCGGCGCCGCGATGAATGCCATGGGGTGCTTGGCGAACGGCGTCGCCTGCGTGCGGATGTCCGTGGGCGGCCGGCCAATGATGGCAAGGTCGATCTCATGCATGGCCAGCATCCGCACGATCTCCTCGCGGTTGCCCACATGGAGCTTGATCTTGACGTCGGGCTGGTCCGCGGTGAATGCCACCAGCATCGAGGGCAGCAGGTACTCCGCCGTCGTGATGGCGCCGACCCGCAGCGTGCCGGCCAGGTTGCCCTTGAGCGCCGCCACCTCCTCGGTGGCTTCGCGCCACAGCCGCAGGATCTGGCCAGCGTAGCCCGCCATCACCTCACCGGCGGGCGTGAGCTGCGTGCCCCGGCCCGCGCGCTGCAGCAGCGGCGCCCCGATCGCCTCCTCGAGCAGCTTGAGCTGCAGCGACACCGTTGGCTGCGTGATGTGCAATTCCTCCGCCGCGCGGGAAACGCCGCCCAGGCGGGCAATGGCATCGATGGCATTGAGCTGCCGGAAGGTGGTGGTGCGATTCATAGTAGAAAACCTATTGGTCGGTTTTATAAACCAATTTTTCAATATGAAGCGGCTACCTTATAGTGCCCTGACCGGAAACGCAATCGCGTCCGCGTATCGCAACGTAGTGCATAGGGAGACGAGAAATGTCGCTGGAATTGCTGGTGCTTACCCTGGACGATGTACTCATCCGCGCGGACGAACTGCGCAAGTCCGGCTTCGGCGCAGCACCGCGAGAACGCGACGCCCTGCTCCGCTGGCATGAGGACGCTTGCACCGGCGCGCGTGCCGTCAAGCCGGCCGAAATCCGTGCCCAGGCCATGCAGCTCATGCGCAGCGCGGAGCTGGGCGGTGCGCGGCTGGCGCTCGCCGCGCCGGTCGCATCGCGTGCGCTGCGCGTGCTGCTCGACGGCGCCATCGGGCCGGACTGGATGGGCCGCTTTACTGTCGTCGCCACGGCGGACGCGCTGCTGCCCCGCGAAACCGAGATCGAGCTTTACCGGCTGATCCTGCGCACCGCCGACGTGCCCGCGCACCGCGCCTTGCTGGTTGGCGCCACGCCGAGCAGCCTGCGCGCCGCGCAAGCCGTCGGCATGCACACGGCCAGTGTTCAGCCAGCGTATGACGATGCGCCGCGCCAGGCAGGGGGATCCCTCGTGCTGTCAGGATCGCCGGATGCGCCCTGGCCTGACTTCCACGCGCTGGAGTGCATCGTGGATGGCAAGCGGCGGCCGGAGCCGCTCGCAGCAACAAGACCTCAATCACGGAGTTTCCCATGAGCACCATCGTGATCGTCGGCGGCGGCGCCGCCGGACTGCAGGTAGCCACCCGCCTCGCCAGGCGGCTAGGCAAGCCAGGGCTCGCCGAAATCGTGCTGGTCGACCGCAGCCCCACGCACCTGTGGAAGCCGCTGCTGCATGAAGTCGCCGCCGGCAGGCTCGAACCCGTGGTTCACCATACGTCCTTCGCGCTGCAGGCCGAGCGCCATCGCTTCCGCTACGTGCAGGGCGACCTGCAGGCGGTGGATCGCATCAACCGCACCATCTCCGTGGCTATCGCCGGCGCCGGGCATGGCGCGGGCGGACAGACCCAGTCCATCGGCTACGACAAGCTGGTGCTTGCCGTTGGCGGCGTCACGCAGTACTTCGGCGTGCCCGGCGCGCGTGAGCACGCCCTGACGCTGGACAGCGTGAGCAGCGCGGAGCAGGTGCGCGACCGCGTGTTCACCGCCTTGCGCCGCAAGACCGCGCAGGCCGAGGCACAGCCGCAGGCACGCACCGGCACAGTCCGCGTCGCCATCGTCGGCGCGGGCGCCACCGGCGTGCAGCTCGCGGCCCAGTTGCGCCGCACGTCCAGCGTCCTGAACCGTTACGGCATCCACCGGCTCGACCCGGTGAAGGGCGTGGACATCTGCCTGATCGAAGCCTCCCCCGCGGTGCTCCCCGGCCTCGGCGCCCGGATCGCGGATCGCGCCGGCGAGCAGCTCGCGCGGCTGAACATCCGCGTCCAGTGCAACGCCCGYGTGACGTCCGTCAGCGAGAGCGGCCTGACCATGGCCGGCCAGGCACCCATGCAGGCGGATGTCGTGGTGTGGGCGGCCGGCATCGCCGCGCCGGGCATGCTGGCCAGCTTCGGGCTGCCGGTCAATGCCAAAGGGCAGATCCGCGTGTTGCCCACCCTGCAGAGCGTCGAGGACGAACATATCTACGCGATCGGCGACTGCGCCAGTTGCCGGCCGCAGGATCTCGATGCGGAACTCCCGACGCGCGCGCAGGTTGCCTATCAGCAAGCGCTGTATCTTGCGCAAGCGTTGCCACGGCGATTGGCGGGCAAGCACACCGAGGGGTTCCGGTATCGCGACTATGGCTCGCTGGTCTGCCTGGCGGGAAGCAGCGCCATCGCCAACCTCGCCGCGCCGGGCAGGGAGAGCGGCTGGCATATCGAAGGCAGGTTAGCCGCCCTGCTCCACCATGCCGTCTATCGCCGGCACGTGCTCGCCATCCACGGCTKGGGACGCGCGCTGGGCATGACGCTGGCCCAGGGGCTGGAACGTTTGCTGGCGGCGGGCACGCGGCTGCACTGAGGATGGCGCCAGGCGCGGTCGGCCTGGTGGCCGCCATCTGGATCCCTCCCGCCGTTAAACCAGCCCGTAACGCTGCAGCGTATCCCCCAGCCCGAGCAGCTCGACCATCGTCTTGCCCTTCTCCAGCTCTTCGCGGATCTTTGCTTCCTTGAGTTCGCGCTCGGCGCTCCTGGCAATCACGCTGTCTACCTCGCTCGCATCGACCACCACCAGGCCGTCGCGGTCGCCCACGATGATGTCGCCCGGATTCACCACCACGCCGCCAAGGCTCACCGGCACGTTCACGCGGCCTGGCTGATGCTTGTTGGTGCCTTTGATCGACAGCCCCCGGCAGAAGACCGGGAAACCCATCTCGATGATGGCGTTGCCGTCGCGTACCGAACCGTTGACCACCAGCCCCGCCAGGCCTAGCTTCTGCGCGGCGAGCGTCAGCAGGTCGCCCCATGGGCCGGCTTCGAGAAAGCCCTTGGCGTCGACCACCAGCACGTCGCCCGGCTTGGTCTTGGTCAGCGCGTAGTGAATCATCAGGTTGTCGCTGGGACGCAGGTCCACCGTCACTGCCGGCCCGGCCATGCGCAAGGTGGGGTCCAGCGGCTTGAGGCCAACGTCGACCGCGCCCTTCTGCCCTTGCGCCTCGTGAATCGTGGCCGCGCCGAGCGCCTTCAGGCGCGTGATCTGTTCCGGGGAGATGGTCATGGCTTTCCTATCGTTTCCTTTGGTGTCTTGAAGTAGAGGGGCTCTTGCGGCCGCCTGCTCGTCCGCTCGCGCCTGCGGCACGCTTGCGATCTCCGGATAATACAAAAAAAGTACAATCAATGGCAAGGAAAGGATTGAACAAGAAAAATACAGCCCAAAAAAAGCAGTGCTCTCTCCGCAGGCAGAAAGGATGGATACAAATTGAATACATAAAACGGCATTAAGTGCACCATACGCCTCACATAGGCGATGGCCATTCCTGCCCGCCTCCGCAAGGGGCGTTTTCCGGCACCGACATGCGGTCTGATACGATTGCCGCCGCGCATGGTGTGCACGCTTGCGCGCAAATTGCATCCCAGTCGCGCCGAGGACATCGCGCGCCGCCCGGCATGGGCACGCCCCGGAAAGAACAAAGCCAGCTATGAAAAAAGGAAGCGAACAGACCTACGAGCAGCTGAAAAAGCGCATCGTGGCAGGCCACTACACGGCGGGCACACAGCTGAAGGAAGAACACATCGCCGAGGAAATGGGCGTCAGCAGGACGCCCGTGCGGGCCGCTCTCAAGCGCCTGATCGACGACGGGCTGGCCGTGGCGCAGACCGGCCGCGGCGTGTTTGTCGCCGGCTGGACGCGCTGGGACATCGAGGAGATGTTCAGCCTGCGCTCGCTGCTGGAGCCCTATGCGGCCAGGCTTGCCGCGGAGCGGGCGGATGCGCAGACCATCGCCGCGCTCAAGGCTTGCAACGCGCGCATGGCCGCCGTGATCGAAGCCGGCGCCAAAGGGGATGACGCCATCGCGGAAATACAGGCGGCAAACAGCGCCTTCCACCGCCTGCTGCTGGAGGCATCCGGCTCCAACCGCCTGAAGTCCATGCTGGAGACGATGATCGACATGCCGGTCATCGTCCGCTCGTTCTTCCTCTATGAACTCGATGACCTCAGGCGCAGCCTGCATCATCACCAGGACATCGTGCTGGCGATGGAACTGCACAACGGCGAGCTGGCCGCGCAGCTGATGTCGGTCCACCTCCATATCTCCAACCAGCGCTTCATGAGCCGCCGCCTGGACTCGGCGCAGGCGGGGCTGCAGCACGATGCCAGCGCCGGCGGCGAAGCAGGCGACAAAACAAACTGAATACAAATTCAGCACAAGCCAGCCGTAAAAATCTAAAATCACGCCCAGAAATTAGAGGTATACCCGTAAGCCAGGCGTTTCCGATTGTTGCTACTGTTTTTTTTATGTACTCTTGGCCGAAATCAGCCAGGAGATCGTCTTGAACATCGCAATCATTGGCCTGGGGGAAGTCGGCCGTTGCTACGCCACCGCCCTGGCAAGCCTGCCGGGCGTGCGGTTCCACCTCTGCGACAGCCACCTCTCCCCCGCGGGCAAGGAACTCGCCACCGCCTGGGGCCTTCCCGTCCATGCGGAAATCGGCCCCTGGCTTGCATCGGCCGACTGGGTCTTGTCCTGCGTATTCGGATCGGCCGCGCTGGCCGTGGCGGGCAACTGCCATGCGCACATGAAAGCGGGCGCAAGCTACGCGGACCTGACGACAGCCAGCCCCGAGGACAAGCGCAAGGCCGCCGCCGCGGCATCCACCGCCGGGCTCGCGTATGTCGATGTGGCCGTGATGGGCGCCATCTCACTGTCGCTGCATCGCACCCCGCTGCTGTGCGCCGGCGCATCCGCCCCTGAATTCTGCAAGCTGGTCAACGCGGCCGGCGGCAAGGCTGAAGCCGTGGAAGGCGGCGTGGCCGGTGATGCAATCTCGCTGAAGATCCTGCGCAGCGTCTTCACCAAGGGCATGGAGGCCCTGTCCGTGGAGCTGCTGATGGCCGCCGAGAAGCAAGGCGTGCGCGACAAGCTCTATGGCGTGCTGCGCGACATCGATGAGGCGCCGCTGGCCGGCTTTATCGACATGCTGGTCCGCACCCACACCATCCACGCCAAGCGCCGCACGCACGAGGTGCTGGAAGCGCAAAAGGAACTCGCGCGCGCCGGGCTTCCCTCACTGGTCCTGCCCGGTGTCGAAGCGCGCTTCAAGGCCACGGCCGCGGCGCTGGATGCCCACCCCATCCAGGACAACCCCACGATCCAGGACGCGCTTGGCTGGCTGCTATCCAACCAGCCATAGCCAGCCTCTCCTCGCTTCGCCCGAATCCGCTTTCAAAATAAAAAGGAGACACCATGCACAAACTCGCCCATGCATTGCTGGCGGCAGCCCTTGTTTTGCCCGCCATCGCGGCCACGCCCGCGCTGGCCTCTGACGCCTATCCCGGCAAGCCGATCCGGATGATCGTGGGCTTCCCGCCCGGGGGCTCGGCCGACATCAACGCGCGCATCGTCGCGCAGGGCCTCGGCAAGCAACTGTCCACGTCCATCGTGCCGGACAACAAGCCCGGCGCCGGCGGCAACATCGCGGCAACCGAGGCCAAGCGCGCCACGCCCGATGGCTACACCATCTTCTACAGCACCTCCGCCGTGGTGCTGGCCCCGGCGCTGTACCAGAACGTGCAATTCGATACGTTCACGGATTTCGTGCCGGTCTCGCTCACCGCCATCGTGCCGCTGGTCCTGGTCACCACGCCAGGCCTGCCGGTGAAGAACGTCCACGAATTGGTGGCCTACGCCAAGGCAAACCCCGGCAAGCTGAACTACGCGTCATCCGGTGCAGGCGCCTTGCTCCATCTCGGTGGCGCGCTCTTTGCCAAGGCAACCGGCATCCAGGTGACCCATGTCGCCTACAAGGGCAGCGCGCCCGCAATCACCGACCTGATCGCCGGCTCCACGCAGTTCATGTTCCTGCCGCTGAGCGACGCCCAGCCCCTGATCAAGGGCGGCAAGCTGAAGGCCCTGGCCATCACCAGCGCCAGGCGCTCGACACTGCTGCCGGAGATCCCGACGATCAAGGAAGCGAGCGGCATGAGCTCGCTGGAAATGGGCGCGTGGCAAGGCATCCTGGTGCCAAAAGGAACGCCGGAGTCCATCGTCAAGCAACTGCGGGAAGCGACTGACAGGACATTGAAAGATGAGGCGGTGCGCGCCAAGCTGATCGCCCAGGGCTCCGACATCCTTGGCGGCACGCCCCAGCAATACACCGCCTACATGAAGAGCGAGGCCACGCGCTGGGGCCAGATCATCAAGGAGTCGGGCGCCAAGGTGGAATAAGCCTGCCGAGTGGGGATCTGGTCAGGGCCCGCCGGCCTGCCGCAGATGCTCCCCGAGAAGCCGCGCGGCGGACGACAAAGGCACGCCCGAGCGCGTTGCCAGCAGCAGCCGCCGGCTGGCCCAATCGTCCGACAAGCCAATCATATGCAGCCCCAGCGCCTTGGCCTGGGCACGGCACACGGCTTGCGGCAGAACGCCTACGCCAAGGTCGGCCGCAATCATCTGGCACATCGCGTCGAAGCTGCGGACCTGGATGCGAAGCCGAAGCGGCCGCCCGGCCTGCTCCGCCGCGCGCGAGGTCAGCTCCAGCAACGCACTGCCGCGATTGAGCCCGACCATGTCGTACTCCAGGCAGCTCGCAAAACCGACGCGCCGCTTGCGCGCGAGGGGATGGCGGCGCGAGCACAGCAGCACCAGCGTGTCGGTCTGGAAGTCGCTGATGTCCAGGCCATCCGTGGGCGTGCCTTCCGAGAACACACCGATATCCGCCAGGCCGTCCACCAGCGCGCGGGCGATATCGCCGCTGAGTTGCTCCTCGAGCTCGACATGCACACCCGGGTGCTGCGACAGGAAGGTGGCGAGCCTGGCGGGCAGGAACTCCGTCAGGGCGGACATATTGGCCCACAGCCGCACATGGCCCAGCAAGCCGCGCGAATGGTCCTGCAGCTCCGCGCTGAAGCGCTCGAAACCCTGGAACAGGCGCATGGCGTGCTGCATGGCCATATGGCCCACGGGCGTGAGCGTCACCCCCTTGGACGTGCGCTCCAGCAACTGCAAGCCCGTGGTTTCCTCGAAATCCGACAAGCGCCGGCTGGCCGCCGACAAGGCCAGGTGGCAGGCGGCCGCGCCTTGCGTGATGCTGCCGGTCTGCACGACCGCGCAAAACAGGCGCAGCGTCACGAAATCTACGCGGGCGGGATTGAGGGGCCAGGTCATTGGCGCATTCTAGCGCGGGTCCTTCGCGTTTTGCGAAGCCGGATTGCGGAGATCGCAATTCCGCCGGCGGCGCCGCGCCCATAGAGTGGCGGGAACGGCCCGGGCCATGACGGCGGCACCATGGCTTGGCGAACACAACCAGGATCACACCGCCGGTGGCTGGCCGGCGCGTGATCCGCAACCCGCAAAAGGAGTGCAAGCATGCATCACGGCCAAGGCATCCGCCTGCAGTTCAATGAAGTGGCGACTCGCGATGGTTTCCAGATGGAGTGCGATTTCATCGAGACGGATGACAAGGTCGCCCTGCTCGACGCGCTGAGCGGCCTGGGCTTCGCCAAGATCGAAGTCACGTCGTTCACGTCGCCCAAAGCCATCCCGGCGCTCAAGGATGCAGAGGCGGTCATGCACCGTATCCGGCGCGCGCCCGGCGTGGTGTACACCGCGCTGGTGCCGAACGTGCGCGGCGCGCAGCGCGCGCTGGAGTCCGCCACCGGCGAGTTCAACCTCGTCATGTCGGTGAGCGCGACCCACAACCTGGCCAACCTGCGCATGACGCAGGAGCAATCGTTGGGCCAGTTGCAGGAGGTGATCGCGCTCGGCACGCAACACGGCGTGCCGCTGAACGTCTCGCTGTCCTGCGTATTCGGCTGCCCGATGGAAGGCGAGATCGCGGCCGAAGCGGTCTTTGGATGGATCGCCCGCTTTGCCGAACTGGGCGTGCACGGCATCACGCTGTGCGACACCACCGGCATGGCGTACCCCAACCAGGTGCAGGCCCTGTGCGAGGCCGTGCAGGCACGCTTTCCCAGGCTCGAATTCACCGCCCATTTCCACAACACGCGCGGCATGGGGCTGGTCAACGCGGTAGCCGCCGTGCAAGCCGGCATCCGCCGCTTCGACACGTCGCTTGGCGGCATCGGCGGCTGCCCCTACGCGCCCGGCGCCACCGGCAACGTCGCCACCGAGGACATGGTGCATCTGTTCGACTGCATGGGCTACGACACCGGCGTGGACCTGCCCGGCTTGCTCGACGCTGCCGCCACCCTGCGCCAGCTCCTCAAGCACGACCTGCCCGCGCAGGTTTCGCAAGCCGGCCCGCGCCTGACGCGGCACGCCCCGCCGGCGGATTTCGAGGACATTCGCCGGCGTGCGCTGGCGCGCTGAAGCCACGCCGGATATTGACGCCCCGCCCGGCCTGCTGCATGATCCGCAAATGCGCTTCCCGGCTCTCAACACCACGACCACTACCACGACCGCCACCACGACCGCTGATGGCGGGTCGTGTGGTCGGACCATGAGCCAGGCATAATCCGCTCAAGTCTTCACCCCAAGGCCCCGCCAGCGATGGACGGGGCCTTTTGGTTTCTCCGCCCGCGCTGGCATCACAGGAGAAACATCATGCCAGGCAGTGCAAGCCCCGGGCGCTCCGCCCTCTTGATCATCGACATGCAGGTCGGCATGTTCAACGGCCCGCACAAGCCCTATGAAGGGCAGCGTGTCCTCGCCACCGTCAACACGCTCATCGCCAAAGCCCGCGAAGCGGGCGCACCCGTCTTTGCCGTGCGCCACACCGGCCCGCTGGGATCTCCGCTGGAGCCCGGCAGCGCGCTGTMGCAACTGCTTCCCGAGCTTGCGGTGGATGCGATGGCGGACACGGTGTTCGATAAAACCCGGCCAAACTGCTTTGCCGGAACCGGGCTGGCAGGCTGGCTGGCGGATGCCGGCGTTGCCGAGCTGGTCATTGTCGGCATGAAGACGGAGTACTGCGTCGACACGACTTGCCGTGCCGCCGCGGAGCTAGGCTTCAGGCCAGTGCTGGTCGCGGACGGACATACCAGCATGGACACGCCGGTGCTGCCGGCGCAGGCCATCATTGCGCATCACAACCGGACGTTGAGCGGGCCGTTCGTGAAACTGGTGAGCGCGGCGGACTGCCTGTTCGCACATCAGGCCCGGCCAACCGACTCGATGGCCACCGCCAGCCGGGCCACCGCCGGGGCGATCTCCTCCTCCCTGACCCCGCCGTAGCCCAGCACCAGGCCGTTCTGCGCGCGCCGGGGATCCGCGTAGTAGGACGACAGCGGGCGCGCCACGATCCCGTGGGCGAGCGCGGCGCGCGATACCAGGTGATCGTCCGCGCGGCGCAGCAGCACGGTCAGATGCAGCCCGGTATCGGTGCCGACGATATCGATCTCGCCGTCAAGCCGGCGCTGCAATGCCTGCGTGAGAAGCGCCTGGCGCTCGCCATAGATCTTGCGCATGCGCCGGATATGGGCGGCATATTGCCCGTCCGCGATAAACAGCGCCAGCGCGGTCTGGATCTGCAACTGCCCACCGCGATACAACTCGGAGTGCGCTACGGCGAAGGCATCCACCAGTGACGGCGGCAGGATCAGGAAGCCGAGCCGCAGGCCGGGGTACAACACCTTGGAAAAGCTGCCCACGTAGATGGTGTTGCGATGGGGATCGAGGCCCTGCAGCGACGGCTGGGGCGCGCCGTGGTAACGGAACTCGCTGTCGTAGTCGTCCTCGATGATCCAGGCGCCGTAGCGATGCGCCAGCTCCGTGAGCAAACGCCGGCGCGCCAGGCTCATTACCACGCCGCTGGGGTATTGGTGCGACGGGGTGACGAAGATGAGCTTGGGCGCGATCTGCGGCGCGATGGGGGGCTGCATGCCCTGCGCGTCAACCGGCACCGCCTCGACCTTCAGGCCGGCGGCGCGAAACACGCTGCGCGCGCCCCAGTAGCCCGGGTCTTCCACCCACACCACGTCGCCCGGATCGGCGAGCAAACGGGCGCACAGATCGATGGCCTGGTGGCTGCCCTGCGTCACCACGATCTGCTCGGGCGAGCAGTCGACGCCGCGCGCGAGCGCGAGGTATTGCGCCAGCGCGTGCTTGAGCGGCGGACAGCCATGCCGCGTGCCATAGCCCAGTTGTTCCTGGCAGGCGGTTTTCCAGACCTGGGTGATCAGGCGCTGCCAGGTTGCGCGCGGAAACTGCCTGACATCCGGAATGCCCAGCACGAACGAGCCCACCTGCCGGTCCGATGCGCCGGCGCCATTGAGCAGCTCGCGGGCTCTGGCGGACAGGCGCGATGCCTCGCGCGGCGGCGCGATCTCGCTCGCCTGGCTCAAGCCGAACACGCGCTCGCGCAGCGCGGGATCGGGCAGTGCCTTGCCGACGTAGGTGCCACTGCCGCCCTGTGTCAGCGTATAGCCTTCTTCGGTGAGGCGCTCATACGCATACAGGACGGTGTTGCGGGCGATGCTCAGGCCTTTGGCGACCTCGCGTGTTGGCGGCAGGCGGGTACCGGCCGACAACTGGCCAGCAAGGATCGCACCGCGGATGTCGTCGAACAACTGCCGGTTCAAGGGGAGGCCCGATCGGTCGGGCTGCGCCCAGTGACTGCGCCCGAGAAGCCAGTCGATCAATGGCGTCTCTTTCAAAGTCTTCGCTCCTCTCTCTCGTTGAGTCCCGACTCTTGGCTACTGACATCATGATGCGTTCGGCACTTTGTAACGTACGCTACAAAAAACTGAGGGCTGAGCCGGGTGCTTCACCRACAAACAATACACGCAGCGTCCGCCAGATGAAACCGAGGGTTTCTACGCGGTTTTTGCCGAGCTACCCAAATGATATTCTCCGCTTTGTTTCACGATCTGTAATGTTTATTACGTCATACTGCCGCACCGCATAGTGG
>NZ_JBFTSF010000123.1:0-17364 GCF_056399905.1 Cupriavidus sp. 01L46 | reverse complement strand
GTTCTTCGGCGCCCGCAGCGCGCGGGAGCTGCCMTACTTCGGCCCGTTGATGAAACTGCCGCCGAGCTTCCTCGATATCCATCTCGCCTTCTCGCGCGATCCCGGCCAGCCCCGGCGCTATGTGCAGGACGCCATCCGCGAGGCCGGTGCCCGCGTGGCGGCGCTGCTCAACGATCCGCACGGCCACGTCTACATCTGCGGGCTCAAGGGAATGGAAGACGGGGTGCTGGCTGCGTTCGCAGAGGTCTGCGCCAGCGCCGGGCTGGCCTGGGGTGAACTGGAAGCCGCCATGAAGACGGAGGGACGGCTGCATATCGAGACGTACTGATCCGGCGCAAGGCCTCGCTGCGTTGCGCCCCACACCCGCGCAACGCAGAGCGCCACAGAAAGTCAAATACAGGACAAGTGAGCATTCTGCAGTAGGCGAGGCCACCAAGCCATGCGGATAAAGATGGCGTTTTCCTGCTTCCCTTACGAAACGAACCGCCTATAATGTTTCTGAAGAAACAGGAGCGAGGCGATGCAACCCAAGCAAGTCCCCGAGCATCTTCCTGCCGGCAGTCCGGACCCCGGCACCACCCTCACCAAGGCGGTCATGCGCGCAGCCGGCTTCCTTGGCATCAGCCAGGCAGGCGTGGCCAACGTGCTGGGCATCAGCACCGCCTCGGTTTCCCGCATGGCTTCCGGGGGCTATGTGCTTGACGCGCATCGCAAGGAATGGGAGTTCGGCGTGCTGTTCGTGCGCCTGTTCCGCTCGCTCGACGCCATCCTCGGCCACAGCGACCAGGCCCGCCTCTGGCTGGCCAACGAAAACCTGGCGTTGGGTGGCAAGCCGCTCGACCTGATCCGCACAACAGAGGGCCTGGTACGTGTCGTTCACTATCTGGATGCCACCCGCGGTCGCGTCTGAGCGCAAGCCGTTTGCGCTCACGCTCTGGCGCGCGGTAGAGGCCCAGCATGTGGTATCGACCATGCCGCTGGTCGACAGCCTGGAGGAGCAAGCCGTGCTGGAAGCCGTGCTGGACGCCGGCAAGCCCGCGGTGCCCGCCGACGCACGCCACCTGCACTATCTTCTGTTCACGCCCTTTCGCTACCCGCCCTCGCCCTGGGGCTCGCGCTTTCGCGCCGAGCAGGATCCTGGCGTGTTCTACGGCGCGGACGATATTCKCACCGCCTGCGCGGAACTGGGCTACTGGCGCTGGCGCTTCCTGCTCGACAGCCCGGCGCTGCCGCGCATCGACGCCCGGCCCCACACCTTGTTCCAGGTCAGCGTGCGCACCGACGGCATCGCGCTCGACGCCCCGCCCTTTGCCGAAGACGCGGCGAAGTGGACCGATCCCGACCACTATGATGCCTGCCAGGCCTTGGCCCGCACGGCCCGGGAAGCTGGCCTCGGCATGATCCGCTACACCTCGGTGCGCGACCCGGAGCACGGCGCCTGCGCCGCACTGCTGACCCCGCGCGCCTTCGCCGATCCGCAGCCACGCACCACCACCACCTGGATGCTGACCGTACGGCCTGACCGCGTCATCTGGCAACGCGACGACCTGCTGCAGCGGGACAGCTTCCAGTTTGCCGCCAGCTTCTGGCAGCGCAGCAAGGCCAGCCCGGACCCTGCCTGAGCCCCGGCGCGCCATTGCGGCCACGATCCTTATCGGGGCGAGTTCTTGCGCCCTTCGCCATTCCTGCGCAATTGGCTGTTGCACTGCGACAAGATTTGCCTTATAATCTTTTTCTTCGACGGACGCGGGGTGGAGCAGTTGGCAGCTCGTCGGGCTCATAACCCGAAGGTCGCAGGTTCAAGTCCTGCCCCCGCAACCAAACGCCTGCATGCCAATGCAGCCACGGTCGAATGCAAAGCAAACCAACGCCCTATACGGGCGTTTTTTGTTTTKTGCGCCGGGTGCCTGGCTTCGGTGCGGTCCCGCGCGCTGGCCACCCCAAACTAGCATCCCACCCCCGGCAGCCCCCATCGGCGGTGATACACTTTCGCCATTCCTCCCGGACGCCTCTCATGAAATTCTGCTCGAACTGCGGCCATGCGGTCGTGCTGCGCATCCCTGAAGGCGACTCGCGCCTGCGTTCTGTGTGCGACAACTGCGGCACCATCCACTACGTCAACCCGCGCAATGTGGTCGGCACCATTCCCGTGTGGGAGGATAAGGTGCTGCTGTGCAAGCGCGCCATCGAGCCGCGCTACGGCTTCTGGACGCTGCCGGCCGGCTTCATGGAGATCGGCGAGACCACCGCGCAGGGCGCCGCGCGCGAGACGCTGGAGGAGGCCGGGGCACGGGTGCAGGTCGGTGAACTGTTCTCGATCCTGAATGTGCCGCATGTGCATCAGGTGCATATGTTCTACCTGGCAACGCTGGAGGACCTGGACATCTCGGCGGGCGAGGAAAGCCTGGAGGTGAAGCTGGTCGAGGAAGCCGACGTACCCTGGGACGAGCTGGCCTTCCCCACCGTGATCCATTCGTTGCGCTGCTTCTTCGCGGATCGCGCGGCGGGACGGCTGGCCGACGGCACCTTCCGCCTGCACAGCCTGGATATCGACAAGCCGATGCGCCCGCTGACCACCCGGGCCACGGTCGAACCCTGAACCCGGGCGCGTTGCCCGCACTGCCCGCATGATCACCTGGCTGGATCCGCATGATCCGTTCCCGCCGGTCGAGCGTGCGCTCGGCCCGGGCTCCGACGCGCCCGGCCTGCTTGCGGCCAGCCGCGAGCTGTCGGCCCAGCGCCTGCTGCTGGCTTACCGGCAAGGCATCTTTCCCTGGTATGCCGAAGGCCAGCCGGTGCTGTGGTGGAGCACCGATCCCCGCATGGTGCTGCCGCCGCAGGCACTGCGCATTTCCAGCACCTTTCGCAAGACCCTCAAGCGCGTGCTGCGCGACCCGGACTGGGAAGTCCGCGTCGACGACGACTTTATCGCCGTCATGCAGGCCTGCGCCGAAACCCCGCGCGATGGCCAGCATGGCACCTGGATCACCGAGGACATCATCGCCGCCTATGGCGCACTCCACCGCAATGGCTTGGCGCATTGCGTGGAGACCTGGTACCAGGGCGAGCGCGCGGGCGGCCTGTACGGCGTGGCGCTCGGGCGGATGTTCTATGGCGAATCGATGTTCGCGCGGCGCACCGACGCCTCCAAGATCGCCCTGGCCGCGCTGTGCGCGTTCCTCGGCAACCACGGCGTGGCGATGATAGACTGCCAGCAGGAAACCGATCATCTGGCTTCGCTCGGGGCGAGTCCTATCCCGCGTGCGGAGTTTGCGGCCCATATCCGCATTGCCACCCGCCAGCCAGATATCGTGCCGTGGGGTTTTGACAAGACGGTGCTGGAGAGATGGACTCAGGTGCAGTCATAGGGCGCGCCGCATTGGCCACTCGCCGCACGGCTTGGCCGCAGCGCCATCGGCTTTCCCGCGTTGCTGTTTCATCCCTGGCCGTTGCAGACACATGAGCAAGCTAAAGGAACTCCCCCTTTCCGCGTTGCAGTTCTACGCTACGGCACCCTACGCTTGCAGCTACCTAGATGGCCGCATGGCGCGCTCTCAGGTGGCCACGCCCGCCCACCTGATCAATGCCGATGTCTATTCGCGGCTGGTGCGCGCCGGCTTCCGGCGCAGCGGCATCTTTACCTACCGCCCCTATTGCGATGAATGCCACGCCTGCACGCCGTGCCGCGTAGTGGTCGACCAGTTCCGCCCGGACCGCAGCCAGCGCCGAGCCTGGCGCCAGCACGGCAGCCTGCAGGCGCTGGTGGCGCCGCTGACCTATGTGGAAGAGCATTATTCGCTCTACCTGCTGTACCAGTCGATGCGCCACGCCGGCGGCGGCATGGACCAGGACAGCCGCGACCAGTACGAGCAGTTCCTGCTGCAAAGCCGGGTCAACTCGCGGCTGGTTGAATTCCGCGAGCCGCCGGGCTCGCCAGAGGCCGGGCGGCTGCGCATGGTCAGCATGATCGATGTGCTCGACGACGGCCTGTCCTCGGTCTACACCTTCTACGACCCGCTGGAGGTGCACGCCAGCTACGGCACCTACAACATCCTGTGGCAGATCCAACAGGCCCGCGAGCTCGCCCTGCCACACCTGTACCTGGGCTACTGGATCGCCGATAGCCGCAAAATGGCCTATAAGGCGCGCTACCAGCCGCTGCAGGTGCTGACCGCAAACCAGTGGCGCGCGTTCGATGAGATGCAAGCGTCGCTCCGGGATACAGCGCGTGCCGTGGCATCGCCCACTGCTGTGCCAGTCGTGCCGCCGCAGCCCGGCGACGAAGCCCCGGAAAACAGCCTGTAGCGGACAGYCTGCGCAAGTCATGCCCGCGCCAGCGGCGCAGTACCCGATCCGGCCCAACCGTTACAATGCCGCCTTGGTCCCGACTTCCAAGCTGATTCCCTGTGCTGAACGCGCTCTACCCCCTGTTTCGCCCCGCCCTGTTCTCGATGGATGCGGAGGACGCTCACCATTTCACCCTCAACAACCTGCTCCGCGCCAAGCGCATGGGGCTGGCGGGCTGCATCGGCAATACCATCGCCGATGACCCGCGCACGGTGATGGGCGTGCGCTTCCCCAACCCGGTTGGCCTGGCCGCCGGGCTCGACAAGGATGGCGCCTACATCGACGGGCTGGCCGCCTTCGGCTTCGGCTTTATCGAGGTGGGCACCGTAACGCCGCGCCCGCAGGCGGGCAACCCGCGGCCGCGCATGTTCCGCCTGCCGCAGGCGGATGCGCTGATCAACCGCATGGGCTTCAACAACGGCGGCGTGGATGCCTTTATCGCCAATGTGAACGCATCGCGCTGGAAGGCCGAAGGCGGCGTGCTGGGCCTGAACATCGGAAAGAACGCCGATACGCCGATCGAGCGCGCGGTGGACGATTACCTGCACTGCCTGGAACGGGTCTACCCGCATGCCAGCTACGTCACCGTCAATATCTCCTCGCCGAACACCAAGAACCTGCGCCAGCTGCAAGGCGCCAGCGAGCTCGACCACCTGCTCTCCACGCTCAAGGACGCGCAGCAGCGCCTGGCCGACAAGCACAAGCGCTACGTGCCGCTCGCGCTCAAGATCGCGCCAGACCTCGATGCCGACCAGATCGGCAATATCGGCGACGCGCTGGTCCGCCACCGGATCGACGGTGTGATCGCCACCAACACCACGATCGCCCGCGACGCCGTCAAGGGCCTGCCGCACGGCGAGGAAGCTGGCGGCCTGTCGGGCCGGCCGGTGTTCGAGTCATCCACGCGCGTGGTCAAGGGCCTGCGCGCGGTGGTTGGAGACGCGGTGCCCATCGTAGGCGTGGGCGGCATCTTCAGCGGCGCCGATGCGCAAGCCAAGATCGCGGCCGGCGCGCAACTGGTGCAGGTGTACAGCGGGCTGATCTACCGCGGCCCGGTGCTGGTCAAGGAATGCGCCGCCGCGCTACGCGCCTGACGGCCCCGGCCCGAACCCGCTTTTGCGCCTTATCACCCCAGCCTCACAAGGATAGCCATGGAAACCACCCGTCTTGGCCGCAGCGACCTGCAGGTTTCACGCATCTGCCTGGGCACCATGACCTTCGGCGAGCAGAACACCGAAGCCGAAGGCCACAGCCAGCTCGACTACGCGGTGTCGCGCGGCATCAACTTCATCKACACCGCCGAGATGTACCCGGTCAAGCCGCGTGCCGAAACCTATGGCAGCACCGAGCGCATCGTCGGCACCTGGCTCAAGCGCCAGCAGCGTGAGCGCATCGTGCTGGCCACCAAGGTGGCGGGCCCGGCGCGCATGCCGTGGATCCGCAATGGCGGCGACCTGACCCCGGACAGCATCCGCGCGGCGGTGGACGCCTCGCTGGCACGCCTGCAGACCGATTACATCGACCTGTACCAGATCCACTGGCCCGCTCGCAACGCGCCCATCTTCGGGCAAAAGCAGTTCGATCCGGCCAATGAGCGCGAGTGCGCCTCGATCCAGGCGCAGCTCGAAGCCATGGGCGAGCTGGTGCGCGCGGGCAAGATCCGCTATGTCGGCGTGTCCAACGAAACGCCGTGGGGCGTGGCCGAGTTCGTCAAGCAGGCAGAGCTGCACGGCCTGCCGCGCATCGCCACCATCCAGAACCCGTACAACCTGCTCAACCGCAGCTTCGAGCAGGGCCTGGACGAGGCGTGCTTTCGCACCGACGTAAGCCTGCTGGTATACAGCCCGCTGGCCTTTGGCCAGCTCACCGGCAAGTACCTCGGTGGCGACCTCGCCCACCCCGTGTTTGACGCGCAAGCCAAGGGCCGCCTGACGCGCTTCCCGCCCGACTGGAGCCCGCGCTACCTGCGCCCGGAAAGCCTGGCCGCGGCCGCCCGCTATGTGACGCTGGCACGCGAGCACGGCCTCTCGCCGGCAACGCTGGCGCTGGCCTGGAGCTACTCGCGCTGGTTCGCGGCGAGCACCATCATCGGCGCCACCTCGCTGGAACAGCTGCGCGAGAACATCGATGCCTGGCAAACGCCGCTGCCCGAGGCGATAACCGCGGCCATTGCCCGCATCCACGCCGAAATCCACAATCCTGCGCAGTAACGTTTCCGCGCTCCAGGCACCAGCGGCGGTGCGCCGCCCGGAGCCGCCCATGGCGTGCTCCGGGCCTGCCGTTTTCCCCTACTGACGCGCTGGAACAGGGCAAAACCGGGCAAAATTCGCCTCGAAAATGGTATCCTCGCAGGCTTATCGCCGTCRTATCCGCTGTACAAGAGCGTCCTCCAGCCTGCCGCCTGGTGTATCGCCCACACAACGGACCGGCCGGTTGGCGCAGCGCGCCGCCGGGCAAGACGGCGGACCAGTTCTTATCGAGAACGAAACGCGGCTCATCACCCAGAACCCATATCCGGGGGAGATTAAAAATTATGAAGTGTCTCAAGACATCGACCAAGACCATCCTGGGCAGCGCCGTCGCCCTCGCGCTGCTGTACGGTGGCGCCGTGCAGGCCCAGACCGTCAAGGTGCTTTCGATCGTCGACCATCCCGCGCTGGACGCCATCCGTGATGGCGTGCGCGACGAGCTGAAGACCGCCGGCTTTGATGCCGACAAGAGCCTGAAGTGGGAATACCAGAGCGCGCAGGGCAATACCGGCACGGCCGCGCAGATCGCCCGCAAGTTCGTTGGCGACCAGCCCAATGTGATCGTGGCCATCGCCACGCCGTCGGCCCAGGCCGTGGTGGCCGCCACCAAGTCGGTGCCGGTGGTGTACTCCGGCGTGACCGATCCGGTCGCCGCCCAGCTGGTCAAGAGCTGGAGCGCATCGGGCACCAATGTGACCGGCGTGTCGGACAAGCTGCCGCTGGACCGCCAGGTTGCCCTGATCAAGCGCGTGGTGCCCAAGGCCAAGACGGTCGGCATGGTCTACAACCCTGGTGAAGCCAACTCGGTGGTGGTGGTCAAGGAACTGAAGGCGATGCTGGCCAAGGAAGGCCTGACGCTGAAAGAAGCCGCCGCACCGCGCACGGTCGACATCGGCGCCGCCGCCAAGAGCCTGATCGGCAAGGTCGATGTGATCTACACCAACACCGACAACAATGTGGTGTCGGCGTACGAAGCCCTGGTCAAGGTCGCCAACGAGTCGAAGATCCCGCTGGTGGCTGCCGATACCGACAGCGTCAAGCGTGGCGCCATTGCCGCGCTGGGCATTAACTACGGCGACCTCGGCCATCAGACCGGCAAGGTGGTGGTGCGTATCCTGAAGGGCGAGAAGCCCGGCGCGATCGCTTCGGAAACCAGCGACAAGCTGGAGCTGTTCGTGAACACCGGCGCGGCCGAGAAGCAAGGCGTGACGCTGTCGCCCGAGCTGATCAAGGAAGCGAAGACCGTCATCAAGTAATCACGGCACGCTGACCCTGCGCGTTCGCGCGCAGGTGGCTCTATCCGGGCCCGCCCCCGGAAACGCCTGCGCCGCGCCGCCTGACCCGGGCAGCGCGCCAGGCGTTTTCAGATTCGGCCTCCCGTGCCGGACACAAGCAACTGGATTTCCCCCATGTCCCTCTTTTCCCTGCTGGGCGCCCTGGAGATCGGCCTGATCTTCAGCCTCGTCGCCCTGGGGGTGCTGATCTCCTTCCGCATCCTCAATTTCCCCGATCTGACCGTCGATGGCAGCTTCCCGCTGGGTGGCGCCGTGGCGGCCACGCTGATCGCCTCGGGCCAGGATCCGTTCATCGCCACCGGGCTGGCGATCGTTGCGGGCGCCTTTGCCGGCTTCGTCACGGGCTGGCTCAACGTGCGCCTCAAGATCATGGACCTGCTGGCCAGTATCCTGATGATGATCGCGCTGTACTCGATCAACCTGCGCATCATGGGCAAGCCCAATGTGCCGCTGATCACCGAGTCGACCATCTTCACCATCCTGCAGCCGGACTGGCTGCCCGACTACATGCTGCGCCCCGCGCTGCTGCTGATCGTGGTGGTCGTGGCCAAGCTTGGGCTGGACTGGTTCTTCTCCTCGCAGCTCGGCCTGGCCATGCGAGCCACCGGCGCCAATCCGCGCATGGCGCGCTCCCAAGGCATCGCCACCGGCCGCGCCACGCTGGCGGGCATGGCGCTGTCCAACGGCCTGGTAGCCCTCGCGGGCGCGCTGTTCGCGCAGACCCAGGGCGGCTCCGATATCTCCATGGGCATCGGCACCATCGTGATCGGCCTGGCCGCGGTGATCATCGGCGAGAGCATCCTGCCGGCGCGCCGGCTGGTGTACACCACGCTGGCCGTGGTGCTGGGCGCCATCCTCTACCGCTTCTTCATTGCGCTGGCCCTGAACAGCGAGTTCATCGGCCTCAAGGCACAAGACCTGAACCTGGTCACTGCCGTACTGGTGACGGGTGCCCTGGTGCTGCCCGGGACCCGCAAGAAGCTGTTCGGCCGCAAGAACGGAGGTGCCTGAGATGCTGCGCGCACAAGACCTGAAACTCACCTTCAATCCCGGCACCCCGATCGAGACGCGCGCGCTGCGCGGCCTCAGCCTGGATATCCCGACGGGCCAGTTCGTTGCCGTGATCGGCTCCAACGGCGCCGGTAAATCCACCTTCCTCAATGCCATCAGCGGCGATCAGATGGTGGACACCGGCCGCGTCACGATCGACGACGTCGACGTCACGCGCAAGCCGGCCTGGGACCGCGCCCCGCTGGTGGCACGCGTCTTCCAGGACCCGATGGCGGGCACCTGCGAGGCACTGACGATTGAAGAAAACATGGCGCTGGCCATGGCGCGCGGCAGCCGCCGGGGCTTTCGCGCGGCGCTGAACAAGCCCTCGCGCGAGCTATTCCGCGACAAGCTGCGCCTGCTCAACCTCGGCCTGGAAAACCGCCTGACCGACCGCATCGGCCTGCTGTCGGGCGGCCAGCGCCAGGCCGTGAGCTTGCTGATGGCCTCGCTGCAGCCCTCGCGGATCCTGCTGCTGGACGAGCACACCGCCGCGCTGGACCCGAAGACCGCCGCCTTCGTGCTGGAGCTGACCGCCAAGATCGTGGAGCAAGCCAAGCTCACCACGATGATGGTCACGCACAGCATGCGCCAGGCGCTGGACTACGGGCAACGCACGGTGATGCTGCACCAGGGCCAGGTGGTGCTGGACGTGTCGGGCGACCGGCGCGCCGGACTGGACGTGCCGGATCTGCTGCGCATGTTCGAGCAGACGCGGCATGAGCAGCTGGATGATGATGCCCTGCTGCTGGGCTGAGCCTCGCGCTTCGTTCGCTTAGCCACGCACCCATGCAAAAGGCCCCTGCTTGAGCGGGGGCCTTTTGCATTTCTGGCAAGGCGTGTGGCTGCTCAGGCAGTGGCCGCCTTGTCCAGCCAGCGCTTGAGCTGGTCGGTGACGGCGGTGCTCGAAAACGAGCAGCTATCCTGCGCAAATACCGCCGCCATCTCCAGCCGGCGCAGCAGCTCTTCCATCGCCTGCCCGAACATCGGCGGCAGCACCAGGCCGGGAGCTGCCTCGCGCCAGTTGCGCACCAGGCCATCGGCCGCGAGCTGGCCGCCGACGTGTTGTTCGAGTGCGGCGCGCATGGTTGCCAGCGCCGGTGCATTGCTCATAGTCGTGGCCATCAACGCGCCCTCCTTTCTTTGTAAAGTTCGCGGAACGTGCGTCCGCTCGGTGCCGGCAGGTCGCGGGTCTCGGTCCAGCCACGGCCAGCCATCGGCAAGCTGGCAATCAGCTTGCTGCTGCCGCCCATGCGCGAGAGCAAGCGCGCGCCGATGCGAGTGGCGAAGGCGTATAGCCCCGGGCGGCGCGCCACGTAGCCCCATACTTGCAGCCCGAGCCGCTCCTGCCAGGGACGCAGGCCACGCTCCATCTGCTTCTCGCGCAGCTTGCGCAGCAGGTCCGACAACGGGATCGAAGCCGGGCACACGCGGTTGCATTCTCCGCACAGCGTGGCCGCCTGCGGCAGGTCCAGCGCGTTGGCGATGCCGGTATAGCTCGGCGTCAGCACGCTGCCCATCGGGCCCGGGTAGACCCAGCCATAGGCATGGCCGCCGATCTTCTGGTACACCGGGCAATGGTTCATGCAAGCGCCGCAGCGGATGCAGCGCAGCATGTCCTGGAAGTCGCCGCCGATCAGGCCGCTGCGCCCGCCGTCGACCAGCACGAAATACATATGCTCCGGGCCGTCGCGCTCGCCCTCGGCGCGCGGGCCGGTCAGCAGCGAAAAGTAATTCGAGATGGCCTGGCCGGTGGCCGAGCGCGGCAGCAGCCGCATCACGGTGGCCAGGTCTTCCAGCGTCGGCAGCACCTTCTCGATGCCGGTCACGGCCACGTGCACGCGCGGCATCACCGTGCACATGCCTTCGTTGCCTTCATTGGTCACCACCGCCACCGAGCCTGTTTCAGCAATGATGAAATTGCCGCCGGTCACGCCCATGTCGGCCGACAGGAATTCCGGGCGCAGCACTTCACGCGCCTCGCGCGTCATCTCGGAGATATCGGTCAGGCGCGGTTTGTGGTGGACCTTGGCGAAGAGATCGGCGATCTCTTCCTTGTCCTTGTGCACTACCGGGGCAATGATGTGCGACGGCGGCTCGGCATCGTTGATCTGCAGGATGTATTCGCCCAGGTCCGTCTCGATGCTCTGCACGCCCATCTCGCCCAGCACCTGGTTCAGGCGCATTTCCTCGGTCACCATCGATTTGCTCTTGATGACCTTCTTCACCCCGTGCTTCTGCGCAATCTCGGCTACCAGCCGCGCGGCGTCGGCCGTGGTCTCGGCGAACAGCACGGTGGCACCGCGGCGCGTGGCGTTTTCCTCGAAGGTGGCGAGCCAGACGTCGAGGTTCTGCAGCGCGCGGTCGCGGCGCTCCTTGAGCGCCTCGCGGGTGGCATCGAAGTCGATGTCGCGGATGGCATCGGCGCGCGCCGTGACGAACTTGGTGGAGAGCTTCTTGAGGTTCTGCTGCAGGCGCTGGTCGGCCAGCTTCTGGCCCGCGCGCGCTTTGAACTCCATGCTGCGAACTTGCATAGCGGGGATCTCGCTAAGATTTATTTTTCCGCTGGCCGGGATCAGGCATCACCGGCGAGCACTTGCGCGATATGCAGCACCTGGGTACGCGTGTCGCCGGTCCTGCGCAGGCGCCCTTCGATATTGAGCATGCAGCCCAGGTCGCCCAGCACCACGGCATCGGCACCGCTGGCCTTGATGTTGGCGCACTTCTCATCGACGATGGCCGTGGAGATATTGCCGTACTTGACCGAGAAGGTACCGCCAAATCCGCAGCAAGCCTCGCAGTCCTTCATCTCGCTCAACTGCACGCCGGGCAATTGCGCCAGGAGGGCGCGGGGCTGGCTCTTGACGCCCAGCTCGCGCAAGCCGGAGCAAGAATCATGGTAGGTAATGCGGCCCGTGTACTTCGAGTCGAACTCGCCCAGCTTGGCCACGTTGACCAGGAAATCGGTCAGCTCGAACACCCGCGAGCGCAGGCCTTCGTAGCGGCCATTCAACTCGGGATCGTCGCCGAGCAGGTCCGCATAGTGATACAGCACCATGCCGCCGCAGGATCCGGACGGAATCACCACGTAGTCGAACATCTCGAACTCGCGCAGGAATTTTTCCGCCAGGTCACGCGATGCCGTGCGCTCGCCCGAGTTGTAGGCAGGTTGCCCGCAACAGGTCTGGGCTTCGGGCACCATCACCTCGAAGCCAGCCTTCTCCAGCAACTTGAGCACCGAGAAGCCGATTTCCGGACGCATGAGGTCCACCAGGCAGGTGGCGAACAGACCAACTCGCATTGTTTCCCTTTTCCAGACCCCCGAAACCCCGCAATTATGCGCCCTTGCGCACCGGCCAGCATACAAAAGCATGCACCGCAGGGGTGAATTCGCCGCATTTTTGCATGCCTTTTCCGACACATTCCCCAGCGGCAAAATCCGAAGATTCTTACGGCAATGCCATTTCACCTATTGAAATTTTCACAATGCGAGATAGAATCAGGCAACCGCTTAATTTGCCGCACGGCAACATTTCCCCATGGCAGAAGCAGACAAAGCCCCCGGCAAGACGTCCATCCAGGTCATCGAACGCATGATGACCCTGCTGGATGCGCTCGCCCAGCATGCTGATCCGGTCAGCCTCAAGGAACTGTCGCTGACCACCGGGCTGCACCCTTCCACCGCGCACCGCATCCTCAATGACATGGTGGCCTGCCGCTTTGTGGACCGCTCGGATCCGGGCAGCTACCGGCTTGGCATGCGGCTGCTGGAGCTCGGCAACCTGGTGAAGGCCCGTCTGTCGGTACKCGATGCGGCGCTGGCGCCGATGCGGGCCCTGCACCGCGTGACGGGGCAGACGGTGAACCTGTCGGTGCGGCAAGGCGACGAGATCGTCTACATCGAGCGCGCCTATAGCGAGCGCTCCGGCATGCAAGTGGTGCGCGCCATTGGCGGCCGCGCGCCGCTGCACCTCACTTCAGTAGGCAAGCTGTTCCTGGCCGCCGATGAAGTCGCGCGCGTTCGCAACTACGCCACCCGCACCGGGCTGGCCGGCCACACCCGCACCTCGATCACCGACCTGATCAAGCTCGAGCGCGAACTCAACTGGGTGCGCACCAATGGCTACGCGCGCGACAACGAAGAGCTGGAGCTCGGCGTGCGTTGCATCGCCGCGGGCATCTACGACGACTCGCGCCGTCTGGTGGCCGGATTGTCGCTCTCGGCCCCGGCCGACCGCCTGCAGGACAGCTGGCTGCAAAACCTGAAGGAAACCGCGTTGCAGATCTCGCGCGGCATGGGCTACGCGACTGACGTCGCAGCCTGAACCCGGCGGGATGGACGGCGCGGGGAGCCACGGGCCCTTCKCGCCGAACCCTGACCTCACCCGCTTCCCCTCTCTTTTCCCCTTCCCCCCTTTCCCCGTTCCCTCGCGCAGGACCTCCAACTGAAAATTAGGTATATACCCTTAGTTTTCAGATAACCTGAATAGCTATATCCTGCTGGGCATGCGGACCAAAGCCATTACCCTCACCGAACAGGTGACCCAGCAGCTGCGCGCCGAGATCGCCGTCGGCACCTATCCCGTCGGCGCCCGGCTGCCGACCGGCAAACAGCTTGCCGAGCAATACGGTGTCAGCCCCGCCGTCATCCGCGAGGTGACCGAGCACCTGCGCTCCCAGGGCCTGGTCGAAAGCCGCCAGGGCGTGGGCAGCACGGTGCGCTCGCGCGTGGGCAATGCCGGCTTCCAGCTGCCGCAGGAGATCGGCATCGACCGCGACGAACTGGCCAGCATCTACGAACTGCGGCTCGATCTGGAGAGCGCCGCCGCCGCGCTGGCGGCGCTGCGGCGCACCGCGCAGGATGTGGCCGGCATGCAGGCGCTGCTGGACCGGCTCGCGGCGCAATTGCACGACCCGCACCGCAGCGCGGAGGCAGACACCGCCTTCCATGTGGCGATCGCCACCGCCACCCACAACAGGTACTACCTGCAGCTGCTGCAGTACCTGAACCTGCAACTGCACCAGGCCGTGCATGTGGCGCGGCTCAATACCCGCCAGCAGGAGGGMCTGTCCGAACAGGTCCACCAGGAGCACCTGGCCATYTTCCACGCAATCCGCGCCGGCGACCCTGAACATGCGCGCGCMGCGGCGGTAGCCCACCTGCGCGGCGCGGCGGCGCGCCTGGGCCTGCAGCTGGCAGTGCGCGGCGAGCCCACCACCAGCGGCCAAGAGCCCTCTCATTCCGCGGCCTGACGCCGCATTGCCACCCCGGATAGACCCATCATGCAAAACTCAGCTTTCCTGCCCCGCTTGATCGAAGCGCTAGGCCCCGACGTGGTCGCCACCGAGCCAGACCAGGTTGCGCCGTGGCTCGCCGACTGGCGTGGCCTTTACCGTGGCAATGCGCAGGCTGTAGTGCGCCCGCGCTCGGTGGATGAAGTGGCACGTTGCCTGGCCTTGTGCCAGCAGGCCGCGGTCCCGGTGGTGCCGCGTGGCGGCAACACCGGCCTGTGCGGCGGCGCCGCGCCCGACAGCAGCCCCGCCAACGTGGTGCTGAGCATGGACCGCATGAACGCGATCCGCTCGATCGACACCATCGCCAACACGCTCGTCGCCGAAGCGGGCTGCATCCTGGGCAACCTGCGGCGCGCCGCGCAGGAGGCGCATCGCCTGCTGCCGCTCAGCCTGGCGGCCGAGKACTCCTGCCAGATCGGGGGCAATCTCGCGACCAACGCGGGCGGGGTCAATGTGGTGCGCTACGGCATGGCCCGCGAGCTGGTGCTGGGCGTGGAAGCCGTGCTGCCCAACGGCGAGATCTTTMACGGCCTGCGCGCCTTGCGCAAGGACAACACCGGCTACGACCTCAAGCAATTGCTGATCGGCTCCGAAGGCACGCTGGGCGTCATCACGGCGGCGGCGCTGCGCCTGTTTCCGCGCACCGACGCACGCTCGGTGGTGCTTGCGGCAGTGGCCTCCCCGCTGCAGGCGCTGGAGCTCTTCGAGCTGCTGTTTGCGCAGTGCGGCGCTCGCCTGCAAGCCTTCGAATTCTTCACCGGCGATTGCGTCGACCTCGTGCTCAAGCACGCGGAGGGCGTGCAGGAGCCCTTCGGCCAACGCTATCCTGCCTACGTGCTGGTTGAGCTGGCCGACACCACCGACGAAGCCGCCCTCAACGTGCTGCTGGAGCGCGTGATTGGCGAGGCGCTGGAGCGCGAGCTGTGCCTGGACGCTGCCGTCTCCGCGTCGCTGTCGCAGCTGCAGAGCCTGTGGAAGCTGCGCGAGGAAATCTCCGAGGCCCAGCGCGCCGACGGGCCGCACCTGAAGCATGATGTGTCGCTGCCGATCGAGCAGATCCCGGCATTCATGGTGTCGATGGAGGCGCGCCTCAAGGCCATCAGCCCCAGCATCCGCCCATTTATCTTCGGGCATTTCGGCGACGGCAACCTGCACTACAACCTGTCGCGCCCCGCAGGCGCGGAGCGCGACTGGACCGCGCAGCATGGCAAGGCGCTGACCGCCGAAGTGCTGGACGAGGTGGCACGCTACGGCGGCAGCATCAGCGCCGAGCATGGCATCGGCCAGCTCAAGCGCGATGATTTCCTGCGCCTCAAGGACCCGCTCGAGCTGCGCATGATGCAGGGCATCAAGCAGTTGCTGGATCCGGCCGGCATCATGAATCCGGGCAAGCTGCTCTAAGCGCCCTGCCCAGCCCCAAAGAAAAACGCGCCGGTGACGGCGCGTTTTTTTGCCTGCAAGCAGCAGGCGGCAAGATCACTCCGGTGCCGCCATCAGATGCCGCGAGGCTGCTGGGCGGTCAGGATCGCCTGGGGGCTGGTTGGGCTGCCAGGCCCCTGCGTCAGGTTTGGGGACGTAGGAAAAGGGCGGCCAGGCCCGGTCTGCACGTGTTCCAGCCAGTCTTTGACGCGGTTGGCATCGGCAAAGCGGGACAGCTTGCCAACGGAATCCAGGAACACCATCACCACATTGCGGCCATTCACGCGTGCCTGCATCACCAGGCACTGGCCAGCCTCGGAGATAAAGCCTGTTTTCTGCAGGCCGATCTCCCAGTTGCCGCCGCGAACCAGGCGGTTGGTGCTGACGTAATGCTGGGTGCGGCCCAGTACGTTGACCTCATGCTCGGTCTGCGTCGAAAACTCGCGGATGGTGGGGTTGCGGTACGCCGCGTTGACCATGCGCACGAGGTCCATCGCGCTCGAGACATTGCTGCTCGACAAGCCGTTCGAATCGACAAAGTGGCTGTCGTTCATGCCGAGCTCGCGTGCCTTGCGGTTCATGGCCTGCACAAAGGCCGGCAGGCCACCCGGGTAGCTGCGGCCCAGCACCGATGCCGCACGATTCTCCGAGGACATCAGCGCCAGCAGGAGCGCCTCCTGGCGGGAGAGCTGCGCGCCAAAGCGCAGGCGCGAACTGCTGTGCTTCTCGTTGTCGCGGTCTTCCTCGTTGATGGTAAGCACCTCGTCCATCGGCTGGCGCGCGTCCATCACAACCAGGGCGGTCATCAGCTTGGTGATCGAGGCGATCGGCAGCACCGCGGCGGCGTTCTTCTGGAACAGCACTTCGTTGGTGTTCTGATCCATCACCAGCGCCACGCTGGAGCGCAGCGCGAGCGCATCTTCGGTGTCACGCAGGCCGAGCGCCTCGCCCAGCGAGGGTTTCGCGGGGATGAACGCCGCGCGAACCGGCGCCGCCTGGCGTTGTGCCACCACGGTGCGCTTACCGTTTCTCAGCACCACGACCTTGCGCGTAGTGGCGCGCTCGGCCTTGCCGCTCGTCGCGACCTGCTTGGACTTTGCGGATTTAGAGGAAGAATTTGCCGATTTTTTATCGGACTTAACGACTTTTGCCGACTTTTTGCTGGTTTTTGCGGTGTCCGACGTTTTCGTCGCGGCATCGGCCACAGGGGCGGCCAGCATGGAAACGGTCAACAGCACAGAGGCCGCAACCGAAGTAAGAGGGGTAGAGCCGAAGAATCGCAAAAATAAGGGGGAATCAGACCGGAACATGATTCATTCAGCGCGCAACTAGGATTGCGCCAGTTTAGGAAAAAAAGAAATTGTTAGCAAGATTAAAGACTTACGAAGCCTCTTTAAAGTTCGATTTGCAAACAATTCCACATTACGGCAAATGCGGGGCACGCATCACATGACACGTGCATTAAGACCGACGTCGACTGTGGTAATTCCACACTGTTTCATCTCTGTTTCATCTTTCTCACCCGCCCATCGGGTTGCCCCGAGCCAACATGCAGCGGGCAGCGACAGCACAAAGCGGGCCTTCGCCGCCGACACGTTCTTAAGATAAGAAACGCGCGAACCCGCTTACCGGTTCACGCTCGGTACTAAGGGTATTCTCTATGGCGGCGGGGTCGGCATGGCCCAGGGCCATGCCGCACACCACCATTT
>NZ_JBFTSF010000122.1:0-17374 GCF_056399905.1 Cupriavidus sp. 01L46 | reverse complement strand
GGTCTCGGTGCCCCCCGGTGTGTACCGCGAGGAAATCAACATCGGCGAGGAAGACGCGCTGATGTGCGTAATGCTCGGCGCCAAGAAGCCGATCACGCCGACGTACCCGCCCGAGCATCCGCTCACCAAGGTCAAGCGCTGAAAAGCGCGCGGCCGGCGCGCCAATCCGGGTGCCGGCCCAGTTGAAACACAAGCCATCTCATGACTCAAGAACGCCTGTCGGAAGACATCCAGGACAAGTACATCGTGCCCGGGCTGGAACGGGGCCTGCGCCTGCTGGCCGAGTTCAGCCGCCGCGACCGCACCTTGTCGGCGGCCGACCTGGCGCGCCGGCTCAAGGTGCCTCGCTCCACGGTGTTCCGGCTGCTGGCCACGCTGGAGATGATGGGCTTTGTCGAGCGCACCGACGGCGGCCGCGATTACCGCCTCGGCATGGCGGTGCTGCGMCTGGGCTTCGAGTACCTGGCTTCGCTGGAACTCACCGAGCTGGGGCGCCCGCTGCTGGATCGCCTGCGCGACGATATCCATTACCCGTGCAACCTGGTGGTGCGCGACGGCCGCTCGATCGTCTATGTGGCCAAGTCGGTGGCGCCCACGCCGTTCAGCAGTTCTGTCACCGTGGGGACCCGCCTGCCGGCGCACGCCACCGTGCTCGGACGCGTGCTGCTCGAAGACCTGACGCTGGCCGAGTTGCGCCAGCTCTATCCGGAGCCGCAGCTGGAAGTGTTCACGCCCAGCACGCCGCGTACTGTCGAAGCCCTGTTCGAGATGGTGCAGCGCGACCGCGAGCGCGGCGTGGTGCTGCAGGAAGCGTTCTTTGAGGCCAGCATCTCGACCATCGCGGCACCGGTGCGGGATCGTACCTGCAAGGTGGTGGCGGCGCTGGGCGTGACCATCCCGGCCTCGCGCATCGATCCGGAGCAACTGGACATGATGGAAGAGAAAGTCAGAGACACCGCGGGCGAGCTGTCTCGCCTGCTGGACTACCGCCCGCGCGAGCACGGCAAGGTGGTCAACCTGTATCGGGAGTGAGGACGATGTCCATGATTGAACTCGACGGCAAGGTTGCCGTCGTCACGGGTGGATCCTCGGGCATCGGCCTGGCCACCGTCGAACAACTGCTGGAATCGCGCGCCGCCGTGGCGCTGTGCGGCCGCAACGAAGCGCGGCTGCGCGAGGCGGAAAGCCGTCTGCGCGCACGCTTCCCCGATGCCCGCCTGTACGCCGCTGCCTGCGACGTGCTGGATCCCGCGCAGGTAGCCGCTTTTGCCGCCGCCAGCGAGGCCGAACTCGGTCCGGCCGACATGCTGGTCAATAACGCAGGGCAGGGCCGCGTCTCCACGTTCGCGAACACCGAGGACGCGGCTTGGCTCGAAGAGCTGCAGCTCAAGTTCTTCTCGGTGATCCATGCCACGCGTGCATTCCTCGCGCAGCTGGAGCGCTCGGACAGCGGTGCCATCGTCTGCGTGAACTCGCTGCTGGCCGTGCAACCCGAGCCGCATATGGTGGCAACGTCGGCGGCGCGTGCCGGCGTGCATAACCTGGTGCGCTCGCTGGCAACCGAGTTCGCCCCCAAGGGCATCCGCGTCAACGGCATCCTGCTCGGCCTGGTCGAGTCGGGGCAGTGGCGCCGCCGCTTCGAAGCGCGCCCGCAAGCCGAGCGCGACCTCGACTGGGCCACGTGGACCGCGCGCCTGGCGCAGCAAAAACATATTCAACTAGGCCGTCTTGGCCTGCCGCAGGAAGCCGCCCGCGCGATCCTGTTCCTTGCCTCGCCGTTGTCTTCGTACACCACGGGCAGCCATATCGATATTTCCGGAGGACTTTCCCGTCATGCGTAACGAACAGCAACAAGTCACGGTGGGCTACGCCATCGCCGCCTTCCTCGAACAATGCGGCGTCAAGGCAGCGTTCGGCGTCATCTCGATCCACAACATGCCCATCCTCGACGCGATGGGCGAGCGCGGCAAGATCCGCTTCGTGCCCGCGCGCGGCGAAGCCGGCGGCACCAATATGGCCGACGCCTGCGCCCGCACCACCGGTGGCCTGGGCGTGTGCCTGACCAGCACCGGCACCGCCGCGGGCAACGCCGCCGGCGCCATGGTCGAAGCACTGACCGCCGGCACGCCGCTGCTGCACCTGACCGGCCAGATCGAAACGCCGTACCTGGACCAGAGCCTGGCCTACATCCATGAGGCGCCGGACCAGCTGACCATGCTGAAGGCCATCTCCAAGGCCGCGTTCCGCATCCGCAGCGCCGATACCGCGCTGAGCACCATCAAGCTCGCCGTGCAAACCGCGCTGACCGCGCCGACCGGCCCCGTCAGCGTGGAAATCCCCATCGACATCCAGGCTGCGCTGATCCCGATGCCGACCGACCTGCGCCCGCTGGCGGTTCCCACCCACGTGCCTTCGGCCCATGCGCTGGACGAACTCGCCGAGCGCCTGTCCAAGGCAAAGCGCCCGCTGCTGTGGCTGGGTGGCGGCGCACGCCACGCCGGCGCGCAGGTCAAGCGTCTGCTGGCGCTGGGCTTTGGTGTTGTCACCAGCACGCAAGGCCGCGGCATCGTGGCCGAAGACGATCCTCGCTCGCTGGGTGCCTTCAACCTGCACAAGCCGGTCGAGCAGTTCTATCAAACCTGCGACGCCATGCTGGTGGTGGGTTCGCGCCTGCGCGGCAATGAAACGCTGAAGTACGAACTGAAGCTGCCGCGCCCGCTGTTCCGCGTGGACGCCGATGCCTCCGCCGAAGGCCGCTGCTACCAGAGCGACTACTTCGCCAGCGGCGATGCGGCCCTGGCACTCGACGGCCTGGCCGACCGCCTGGAAGGCAAGCTGAAGGTCGATCCGGATTTCGCCGCCGACCTGCGCGCCGCGCATGAGACCGCCACGAACGGCCTGATCGACGGCCTGGGCCCGTACTCGGCACTGGTGGAAGCGCTGCAGGGCGCGGTAGGCCGCAACTTCAACTGGGTGCGCGACGTGACCGTCTCCAACAGCACCTGGGGCAATCGCCAGCTGCACATTTTTGACTCCCGTGCCGGCGTGCATGCGCTGGGCGGCGGCATCGGCCAGGGCCTGGCGATGGGCATCGGCGCCGCCGTGGGCGCGGCAGTGACGGCTTCCGGCAAGAAGACGTTCTGCCTGGCCGGCGACGGCGGCTTCATCCTGAACCTGGGTGAACTGGCTACCGCCGTGCAGGAACACGCCGACGTGGTCTTCGTGCTGATGAACGACAAGGGCTACGGCGTGATCAAGAACATCCAGGACGCGCAGTACGGCGGACGGCGCCACTACGTGGATCTGCATACGCCGGACTACGCGCAACTGTCGCAATCGCTGGCCTTGCGCCATCGCCGCGTCAGCAACCTGGCCGACGTGGGCGTGGCACTGGAAGAAGCCACCATCGAACCCGGTCCGTTCCTGCTCGAGATCGACATGCTGTCCATCGGCACCTTCAAGACCGCGTTCGCAGGCCCGCCGGTCAACAAGGAAGCCGACGCGGAGGCTGAGAAGACCGCACGCGCGGCCGAACGCAGCACTGTGACCGCCTGAGGGAGACGCAACATGCTGCACGTGTCGATGGTGGGATGCGGAGCGATCGGGCGCGGTGTGCTCGAGCTGCTCAAGAGCGATCCGGACGTGGTCTTCGACGTGGTGGTGGTGCCCGAGGCCCAGATGGACCAGGCGCGCCACGATGTCTCGGCGCTGGCGCCGCACGMACGGGTTGCCACCTGCCTGAGCCAGGCGGACGGACGGCCTGACCTGCTGGTGGAGTGCGCTGGCCACCATGCGCTGGAAGAGCACATCGTGCCGGCGCTGGAGCGCGGCATCGCCTGCATGGTGGTGTCGGTGGGCGCGCTCTCCGAACCGGGCCTGGCCGAGCGGCTGGAAGCCGCGGCACGGCGCGGCGGCACGCAGGTGCAGCTGCTCTCCGGCGCAATCGGCGCCATCGACGCACTGGCGGCAGCGCGCGTGGGTGGGCTGGACTCGGTGGTCTACACCGGGCGCAAGCCGCCCGGCGCATGGAAGGACACGCCGGCCGAGGCCCTGTTCGACCTCGACGCGCTGACCGAATCCACGGTGATCTTCGAAGGCACCGCCCGCGAAGCGGCGCGGCTCTACCCGAAGAACGCCAACGTGGCAGCCACGCTGTCGATGGCCGGCCTCGGGCTGGACCACACGCAGGTCAAGCTGCTGGCGGATCCGGGCGTGGATGAAAACGTGCACCACGTGGAAGCGCGCGGCGCCTTCGGTGGGTTCGAGCTGACCATGCGCGGCAAGCCGCTGGCGGCGAACCCCAAGACTTCGGCGCTGACGGTGTTCAGCGTGGTGCGTGCGCTGGGCAACCGTGCCCACGCCATGTCGATTTAAGCAGGCAGCAAGGCAATCATCATGAAGCAAGAGATTCTCCCCATCTGTATCGCAGGCCAGTGGCGCCTGGGCGGCGGCGAGCGCTACGCAACACGCTACCCGGCCACCGGCGAGGTCGTCGCGGAGCTGAACGMAGCCAGCCTGGACGACGTGGAAGAGGCAGTGCAGGGCGCGCATCGCGCGTTCCTCACCAGCGGCTGGGCGCAACGCAAGCCGCACGAGCGTGCAGCCGTGCTGCATCGCGTGGCCGACCTGATCCGCGCGCGCGCCGAGCCGCTGGCCCAGCGCCAGCGCCTGGACAATGGCAAGCCCATCAGCGAGACGCGCGCGCTGGTGGCCAGCGCCGCCGGCACGTTCCAGTTCTTCGCGGCGGCCTGCGAAACCCTGGAGGAGACGCTCACGCCCGCGCGTGGTGATTTCCTCACCATGAGCGTGCACGAAGCCATGGGCGTGGTGGCGGCGATCACGCCGTGGAATTCGCCCATCGCCAGCGAGGCACAGAAGCTGGCGCCCGCGCTGGCCGCCGGCAACGCGGTGGTGATCAAGCCCGCCGAGATCACGCCGCTGATGGCGCTGGAACTCGCCGCCATCTGCGAGGAAGCCGGCGTGCCCAAGGGCCTCGTCAGCGTGCTGCCGGGCAAGGGCTCGGTGATCGGTGACGCCATTACCAAGCACCCGCTGGTGCGTCGCGTGTCCTTCACCGGTGGCACCACCACGGGACGCCATATCGCCCACATCGCCGCCGACAAGATGATGCCGGTGTCGCTGGAGCTGGGCGGAAAGTCGCCCACCATGGTGTTCGAGGATGCGGACCTGGACCACGCCGTCAACGGCGTGCTGTACGGCATCTTCAGTTCCTCGGGCGAATCGTGCATCGCGGGCTCGCGCCTGTTCGTGGCACGTTCCTTGTATGAGCCTTTCATGGACCGCCTGGCCGAGGGCGCGGCGCGCCTGCGCGTAGGCGATCCGGCCGACGAGGGCACCCAGATGGGGCCGCTGATCAGCGACCGCCACCGCGACTCGATCGAATCGTACGTGGCGCTTGGCGTATCCGAAGGCGGCCAACTGCGTACGGGTGGCATCCGCCCCACGGTGGCGGGCTGCGAAAACGGCTACTTCTACACGCCGACCATCATCGAGGGGCTGGATAACAGCGCCCGCGTATGCCAGGAGGAAATCTTCGGGCCGGTGCTGGTGGCGATGGCCTTCGACGACGAGGACGATCTGATCGCACAAGCCAACGACAGCGTGTACGCGCTGGCGGCCGGCGTGTGGACGCGCGATTACAAGCGTGCATGGCGCTTTGCGCGCGCGGTCCAGGCGGGCAACGTGTGGATCAATACGTACAAGCAGTTCTCGATCTCGACGCCGTTCGGCGGCTGGCGCGACAGCGGGCTGGGGCGCGAGAAGGGACGACTGGGGATCCTGCAGTACATGGAACAAAAGAGCGTGTATTGGGGCATGCATGAACAACCGCTGCCGTGGGCTAACTAAGTGAGCGCGACGACTTTGGACGCTGCAAAAGCGACACAGCAGGAGAGGGTAATGAATACGATTCTGGGCATCGACGAAATCGTCTACGGTGCCGACGACCTGGACGCCTGCCGGCGCTTCTTCGCCGACTGGGGCCTCACGCTGGTGCGCGAGGACGCGGCCGGGCTGGATTTCGAGACGCTGAACGGCTGCCGCGTGCTGGTGCGCCGCATCGGCGACCCGGCACTGCCGGCGGCAATGGAAGACGGCCCGACATTGCGCGAGGTGGTATGGGGCGTGGACACGCAAGCGGCGCTGGACCGGATTGCGGATGCCATCCGCGCCGAGCCGGGCTTTGTCAGCGCGGGCGAGCACGGCGTGCGGGGCGAGCAAGGCGAACGCGTGGGCTGCACGGATCCGAACGGCCTGGCCGTGCGCTTCCAGCTGACCCGCAAGCGCGAGGTCGAGGTGGAATGCGCCGCGATGAACACGTGGAACGACAAGCCGCGCCTGAACCAGCGCAGCCCGATCTACGAACGCGCCACGCCGATCGAGGTGGGGCACGTGGTGTTCTTCGTCAAGGACGTGGCGGCGACCGAGCGCTTCTACACCGAGAAGCTGGGCTTCGTGCCGTCGGACCATTATCCGGGCCGTGGCGCCTTCCTGCGCTGCGCGCCGGACGGCGGCCACCACGACCTGTTTCTGCTGCAGCTGCCGCAGGCCAAGAGCGGGCTGAACCATGTGGCCTTTACCGTGCGCGACATCCACGAGGTGTTCGGCGGCGGCCTGCATGTGTCGCGCGGCGGCTGGGATACGCAGCTTGGCCCGGGCCGGCATCCGATTTCGTCGGCGTATTTCTGGTACTTCAAGAATCCGGCCGGCGGCCTGATCGAGTACTACGCCGATGAAGACCAGCTGGATGCCGAATGGGAGCCGCGCGATTTCGAGCCGGGCCCGACCATGTTCGCCGAATGGGCGGTGGAGGGCGGGCTGGATGGCAATACGCGCCGGCAGAAGAACGCGGGCGGCCCGCAGGGCAAGTTCCTGACGGAGAAGCGCTGAGCACGGCGTAGCAATACAGGCAACGCAAGCAACGCAAGCAAGACGAGCAAGACGAGCAAGACAAGCAAGACAAGCAACACGAAGCAACCGAAGGAAGTGCCATGAGTACCAGCCAATCCCTGAGCCTGCGCGTGCAGGCCATGCGTTTCGAAGCGCGCGGCATCGTCAGCGTGGAACTGCGCGATCCGCACGGGCATGCGTTGCCCGAGTACGCGCCGGGCGCGCATATCGACCTGCATCTGGGCAATGGCCTGGTGCGCAGCTACTCGCTGTGCGGTGCGCCGGAAGTGCGCGACCGCTACGTGGTGGGCGTGCTGCTCGACCGCGCAAGCCGTGGCGGCTCGCGCTATGTGCATGAGCAACTGCGGGTGGGCAGCACGCTCGCCGTGGCGGCRCCGCGCAACCACTTCGCGCTGGATGAGGGTGCGGCACACACGGTGCTGGTGGCCGGCGGCATYGGCGTSACGCCSATCGTGTGCATGGCGCGCCGGCTGCATCAGCTTGGGCGTTCCTTCACGTTGCTTTACTGCGCACGCTCGCGTGAGGAAGCTGCCTTCGCGGACGAGCTGGCCGCCTACGGCGACGCGGTGCGCATGCACTTCGACGACGAGGCGGGCAGCCCGCCGGACCTGTCAGCGCTGCTGGCGGGGCAAGCCGCCAGCACGCACTTCTATTGCTGCGGCCCGGGCCCGATGCTGAATGCCTTCGAAGCCGCCTGCGCTGGCCATGGCTATCCCGAAGTCCATATCGAACGCTTCGCCGCCGACCCGTCGGTGGCGGCGGTGCAGGACGGCGAGTACACCGTGGCGCTGGCAAGCACGGGTAGCGAGCTGAAAGTGCCCGCAGGCAAGTCCCTGCTGGATGCCTTGCTCGAAGCGGGCATCGCGGTGGAGCACAGCTGCAAGGAAGGCGTATGCGGCTCGTGTGAAACGCGCGTGCTCGAAGGCATTCCCGAACACCGTGACGGCGTGCTCAGCAAGAGCGAGCGCGAGTCGAACCAGACCATGATGGTTTGCGTGTCAGGCTGCAAAGGCAAGCGCCTGGTCCTGGACCTCTAAGCGCGCCACCGCGCGCCGCATCCATCGCGGCGCCAACGGTGGTGGCCATTGCCGGGCAAGTCCGGCAATGCGCCAGCGCGGGGCGGCTGCCTGCCTCGGATACTTTAGAAGAGAAACACCGTGTTGATCCAGAGACAAGAGGCCCCGTTCGCCAACGCGAACGCCGAGGGTGTGGCGACCCCATCCAGCAGCATCACGGCAGGCGGTGGCGAGCGCGCCAGTGACGCCCCCGTGGCAACCACCCGGGGCGAGATCATCGCCCGCATCGAGCGCCTGCCCAGCAATGGCATGCACGTCAGGGCGCGGCTGCTGATTGGCCTGGCCACGTTCTTCGATGGCTTCGACGTCATCGCCATCGCCGCCACGCTGCCGCTGCTGATTTCCATGTGGTCGCTCACGCCGGGTCAGATCGGCTTCCTGATCGCGGCGCCGTCGGTCGGGCAACTGATCGGCGCGCTGCTGTTTCCCKCCCTGGCCGAGCGCTTTGGCCGTCTTAACTCGATTGGCTGGAGCGCGGGCATCATCGGGCTGATGAGCATCGCCTGCGGCTTCGCGCCCTCGTTCGAGATCTTTGCCTTGCTGCGCATCGTGCAGGGCCTTGGCCTGGGCGGCGAATTGCCGGTGGCCGCCACCTATATCAACGAAGTGACGCGTGCCCACGGGCGCGGGCGCTTCGTGCTGCTGTACGAGGTGGTGTTCCCAATCGGCCTGCTGATCTCCAATGCCGTCGGCGCGTGGCTGGTGCCGCGGTTCGGCTGGACAGTGATGTACTTCATCGGCGGCGCCCCGGTGATCCTGTTCTTCATCCTGCGCCGGGCCATTCCCGAGTCGCCGCGCTGGCTGGCGGAGAAGGGCCGCCTGGCCGAAGCCGACCGCGCGCTCGCGGTGTTCGAGTCGCGGGCCAAGGGGCCGCTGGTGCCGCTGGGCGATGTGTCCGCGTACGACGCGATGACCGGCAGGCACCCGCGCCGGCGTGTCCGGGATCTGCTGAGCAAGGCCTATATTGGCCGCACGCTGGCGGTGTGGATGCTGTGGGCGACCTGCGGCTTCATCCAGTACGGGCTGTCGACCTGGTTGCCGACGATCTACAAGACGGTGTATCACGCACCGCTGCAACTGGCGTTGAACCTGGCCGCGGGCGCATCGGTGCTCGGGGTGATCGGCTCGCTGGTRTGCGCGATGATCGTCGACAAGGTGGGCCGCAAGCCGGTGATCAACGTCTCGTTCATCCTGTGCGCGATATCGCTGGCGCTGGCTGGCGTGTTCCACACGGAGTCGGTGTACGTCGTGGCCGGGCTCTGCGCGCTCTCGCTCGGTTTCCTGGCGAGTGGCTTTATCACGGCCTACGTGTACACGCCGGAGCTGTATCCCACCAGCATCCGCGCCATGGGCTGCGGCTTTGGGGGTGCGTGGCTGAAGGTGGCGGCGATCTTCGCGCCGACGCTGGTGGCCAGCACGATCGGCTCTGGCAATCTCAGCACCGCGTTCTACGCACTGGCCACGGTGCCGTTCGTGGCGGCGCTGACCATCCATTTCCTTGGCATCGAGACCAAGGGCAAGGTGCTCGAGCAACTCGAGGCCTGATCCGCGGCGCACGACATGAAGCCCGTGGCAGCGCCAGCTGCCACGGGCTTTGTTCGTTCTCGTGCGTGCTTATTTGCCCTCGCCCCCGCCCGCGTCGCCGCGCCCGGGCGTCACGCACAGGCCGTGCAGCTTCCTCAGCGCCTGGTACATCGCGCGGCGCTCCTCCGGCTCCAACAGCCGGATCACCTCCGCCTGGCCCTTCCTGGCCAGCGGCATCACTTGCTCATGCAGCGCCAGGCCTTCCGGCGTGATGCTGCAGATCAGCTTCTTGCGCGGCGTGTTGCCCTCGGCATCCAGTTTCACCAGCCCGCGGCCCTCGAGCAGCCGCAGCGTTCGGCTCACCAGCGCCTTATCCGATGTGGATTGCAGCACCAGTTCGGCAAAAGGCAGCTGCCGCGCGTGCGCCAGCAGCGCCAGCAGTCGCCACTCGGGCACCGTGAGCGCGAACTGCTCGGCGTAGGGCAGCGTCACGGTGCGCCGCAGGGCGTTGACCAGCTGGCTGAGCATCGTCGTCAGGAAGTCGTMGACATCGAGCCCGTTGCCTTGCTCGTCCAGTTGCGCCCAGGGGCAGTCGGTTGTCGGGGGCACTGCCGTGTCGCCGGTGTCGGTTGTCGTTCCGGCTGCGCGCTTCATCAGATCCATGTCGCTCAAGAGATGCCGCCGGACGGCGGCTGATCAGGGAGGGGCGGAGCCGATTGTCTCATAGGGACTCCGGTGTGCTGCCCCGTTCTCGTCGTGATTTCCCTCTTTTTAATTTTATAAAAAATACATATGTCAATTAGTGGTTAACGTAAGTTGAGTAGTCAACAAACGAGATCTAGTATGAATGAAGTGTTCCTCTCCTGAACTAGTGTTTCGCTAATAAAACGCACATCGAATGCGTTCCCGTCCCTTAGCCGTGCCTAACCCTGCACCCACCATGCCATTCCCCGCTGAAGTGGAGCGCCCCCACAGGAGCCGTAGATGAACCTTGTCCGCCGACACATCCTTGCCACAGCGCTCGCCGCGATTGCCCTGGGAGGCGGCAGCGCCTTCGCGCTCGGCTATCCCACCAAACCGGTCACGATCGTGGTCGCCTATCCGCCGGGCGGCGACACGGACTCCATGGCGCGCATGTACGCGGAGAAGCTGTCGATGCGCCTCAAGCAGCCGGTGATCGTGGAGAACAAGCCGGGCGCCGGCGGCGTGGTCGGCAACGCCATKGTCGGCCGCGCGCCGGCCGACGGCTACACCCTGCTGTTCACGCCCAACCCGTTTACGACGGCGCCGATGGTGCTCAAGCTCCCCGCCAGCTCCAGCTACGACGCGCTGCATGGCTTCACCCCGGTCATCCAGACCGGCACGCAGACCGTGCTGCTGGTGGCGTATCCGGGCGCCGGCATCAAGACCGTGCAGGACATGGTGGCCGCGGCGAAGGCCGGCAAGCCGCTGACGTATGCCACCCCCGGCGCGGGTTCGCCCATGCATATCGCCGGCGAGTGGCTGAACCGCGCTGCTGGCGTGAAGATCCAGCATGTGCCGTACCGGGGCGTTGCGCCCGCCGTCAATGATGTCGTAGCAGGCCACGTCAACTTTGCCTACGTGACGCTGGGGCCGGTGGCCCAGTACATCAACATGGGCAAGCTGCTCGCGCTGGCGGTGACCGATCCGAAGCGCTCTGCGCTGCTGCCCAATGTGCCGACGCTGGCCGAGCTTGGCTACAAAAACGTCATCGTGGGCGCATGGCACGGCGTCATGGCGCCCAAGGGCACGCCGGCCGAGGTGGTGAAGCTGCTCAACGAACAGCTCAATGAGATCGTCAAGATGCCGGACATCGCCGAGAAGATGGCCACTTTCGGCGCGGTGCCGGTGGGCGGCGCGCCCGCCGTGCTGGAAAAGATCAATGCTTCCGACTACGAGCGGCTGGGCAAGGTCATCAAGGATTTCGGCATTAGCGCCGAGTGACGCGATGCCGGCGGCAACGCTCGCCGGCGTCTTCATGGTTTCAGTGGTTTTCTGACTAGCAGGAGGTCGGCTTGAGCACGTCGACAGTGGGAAGCTCCACGCCGCAAGTGACGGCGCGGGAGAAGGTGATGGGCAGGGCTGTGTATGCCGGCGACATCAAGCAGGCCGGCATGCTGCACGCCAAGGTGCTGCGCAGCCCGTATCCGCATGCCCGCATCGTTCGCATCGACACCGCGGCGGCGCGCGCGCTGCCGGGCGTCAAGCTGGTGCTGACCGGCGAGGACACGCCGTCGCGGCTGTGGGGCACGCATCGCAAGGAGCAGCGTATTCTTGCCGCTGGCGTGGTCCGCCACGTGGGCGAGGAGGTCGCCGCGGTGGTTGCGGTGGATGAGGAAACCGCGCGTGATGCACTGGACCTGATCCGCGTGGAGTACGATGAACTGCCCGCCATCTTCAGCCCCGATGCAGCGCTTGCCGATGGCGCGGCGCAGCTGCACCCGGGCACGCGCAATATCGCCCACGAGATGCATATCGAGCGCGGCGACGTCGAAGCCGGCTTCGCGCGCGCCGCGGTGGTCTACGAGGCCACGTACGACATGCATTCGCAGTATCCCGGCTACCTGGAGCCGATGGCTACCGTGGCCGCCCAGGATGGCAATGGCCGGCTGACGGTCTGGGCCTCGACGCAGTCCGTGTTCCTGGCGCGCGCGCGGCTGGCCGAAGCGCTGGACCGGCCGGTGTCCACCATCCGCGTGATCCAGGCGGTCACCGGTGGCGGCTTTGGCGCCAAGATCGTGGAGGAGAGCAACAGCCTGATCGCGGCCTTGCTGGCAACGCGGCTCGACCGCCCGGTGCGCTTCGTCAACAATCGGCTCGAGGATTTTCTCGGCGCGCGCTCCAGCGTGCCGGCGCGGGTCTGGCTGAAGATGGGCCTGGATGCGCAAGGGATGATCGTCGCCAAGGACGTCAATATCGTGGCCGAATGCGGCGCCTATGCGGGCTTGGCTGGCGACGTGATGCACGTGACCGCCATGCGCAGCGACAACATGCATCGCGTGGAGAACGTGCGCTCCAGCGCCGTGCTCGCCTATACCAACAATCCGCCGCGCGGCGCGTTCCGCGGTTTCGGCGGCCAGCAGATGCAGTTTCCGCTGAACAGCCACCTCACCATGCTGGCCGAAATGCTTGGCATGGATCCCATTGAAGTCCACAAGCGCAATGCCATCCGCTCCGGGGACACCAGCGTGCATGGCTGGAAGATCGGCAGCAGCGGCCTGGTGGAATGCCTCGAGCAAACGCGCGAAGCGATCCAGTGGGATGCGCGCCGCGCCGATGCCTCGCGGCGAACCGGCACGCGCCGGCGCGGGCTCGGCATCGCGGCCGCCATGCACGTCAGCGGCAACCGCACGCTGGGCAACTGGGACGGCTCCACCATCGTGCTCAAGGTCAACGAGGACGGGCGCGTCATGGTGCTCACCAGCGAGTGCGACATGGGGCAGGGCGCCAACACCATGCTCAGCCAGATCTGTGCCCAGGAGCTGGGCATTGCGCTGTCGCATGTCACCGTGAGCGCGCCGGATACCGATGTGGCGCCGTTCTGCCTCGGCTCGCTGGCATCGCGCGTCACGATCATTGCCGGCAACGCAGTGATGCGGGCCGCGCGCGAGGCGAAGCAGAAGCTGCTGAGCGTTGCCGCCGACAAGCTCGGCGTGCCGCAGGACGAACTGGACCTGCTCGACGGCGTGATCCGCGCCCGCAATGACGACACCAAGCGCGCCACGCTCGCCGAGATCGCGCGCTTGCATATCTTCCGCCATGGCGGCGAAGGCCTGATGGTGCGCGCCACCTACGATGCGCCCACCGTGATGCACGACGCCAACTACTACGGCAACATCGCGCCTGCCTATTCGTTCGCGGCGCAGGCCGTCGAAGTGGAAGTGGACATGGCCACCGGGCAGGTCACGCTGATCGACAGCTTCGTGTCGGACGACTGCGGCAAGGCCATCAACCCGCTGGCCGTGCACGGCCAGACGCACGGCGCCACCGTGCAGGCGATCGGCTGGACGCTGTACGAGCACGTGCAGATCGAGGATGGCCGCATCCTGAACGGCAACTTCTCCGACTACACCATGCCGACCGCCGACGCCGTGCCCGCGCTGCGCACGGATGTGGTCGAGTCCATTGAGCCCAACGGGCCCTACGGCGCCAAGGGCGCCAGCGAAACCGCGATCCTGCCGGGCGCGGCGGCCATTGCCAATGCGGTCTATGACGCCATCGGCGTGCGCATTGCTTCGCTGCCCATCACACCGGAGAAGGTGCTGGCCGCGCTGCGCGAGCGCAAGGAAAAGGAGGCGCGCCATGCGTAATTTCGAATTTCTGGAGCCGGGCTCGGTACAGGAAGCCAGCCACATGCTGGCCGACCTGGGCGACGCGTGCCGGGTCATCGCGGGCGGCACCGCGCTGATGCTCGGCATGCGCCAGCGCATGCTCACGCCCACCCACCTGGTATCGCTTGGCCGGCTCGATGCGTTGCGCAAGATCGAGTTCGATCCGCGCGCCGGCTTGCGGATCGGTGCGCTGGCCTTGCATGCGCAGGTGGCGCGCTCGCCGCTGGTGCAGGCGCATTGCCCCATGCTGGCCAGCATGGCAGGGCGCGTGGCCAATCCGCAGGTGCGCAACCAGGGCACGATCGGCGGCAACCTCTGCTATGCCGATCCCGCCACCGATCCGCCGGGTTGCCTGATGGCGCTGGGGGCGCAGGTGGTGCTCGCCGGCAGGAGCGGCGAGCGCGTGCTGGAGATGGAGGCGTTCCTGGTCGACTACTACACCACCGCGCTCGAGCCCGATGAGATTGTGACCGAGATCCGCATTCCCGCGCCGGCGCCGGATGCGCTCGGCCACTACGCGCGCTTCCTGCGCACGGCCGCCGAGCACCGGCCGCTGGCCAGCGTCGCGCTGCTGGCGCGTCGGACTCGCGCCACGTGTATCGAGGCGCGYCTTGCGGTCGGCGCGTCCACGCCGATTCCGGCGCGGCTGCGGCGTGCCGAGGCGTTCCTGGCCGGCAAGGCCGTCACGCCGGAAGTGGCCGCCGAGGCGGCGGACATCGTTGCCGCGGACATCGACCCCGTCTCCGACATGCGCGGCAACGCGGACTATCGCCGCGAGATGGTACGGACCGTGGCGCGGCGAAGCATCGCCACGCTGTTCGGGCTGGCGGCGGACTAAGGATTCCCCATGCAAAAGATCCATATCGAACTCACCGTCAACGGCGAGGCACACAGCGTGGAAGTGCCCGCGCGGCGCCTGCTATCGGACCTGCTGCGCGACGACCTCAACCTGACCGGCACCAAGCGCGGCTGCGAGACCGGCATCTGCGGCGCCTGCTCCGTGCTGGCGGACGGCGAGGTCATGAAGTCCTGCCTGGTGCTTGCCGTGCAGGCACGCGGGCGCGACGTGACCACCGTCGAAGGCCTCAGCGCCGGCGGCGAACTGCACCCGCTGCAGCAAAGCTTCATGGCGTGCGGCGGCTTGCAGTGCGGCTACTGCACCCCTGGCTTCCTGATGACCTCCTGCGCCATGCTGGCGCATAACCCCAACCCGACAGAAGAAGAAGTCCGCGCCGGCCTGAACGGCAACCTGTGCCGCTGCACCGGTTACGTCGGCATCGTCGAATCCATTCTGTCCGCCGCGGAGAAAATGCGTGGAAATTGAAAAAACCCTGATCGTCGGCGCAGCGCCGGCGCAAGTTTGGGCACTGCTGCTCGATCCCAATGTGATGGGCGGCTGCGTGCCGGGCATGCAGTCGATCGAGGTGGTCAGCGATGTGGAGTACATCTCGCACATCCAGGTCAAGATCGCCTTTGTCAGCGCGCGCTTCAAGATCAAGACCACCATCGTGGAGATGCGCGCGCCCAACTACCTGCGTAGCGAAGGCACGGGCGAGGACGCCTCCGTGGCCAGCTCGCTCAAGCAATCCAGCGAGATCTTCCTGACCGGGCAACCCGACGGCAAGACCGAACTGCGCATGAAGATCAACGTGGACGTGCTGGGCCGCCTTGGCACGTTCGGCCTGAGCGTGATGAAGACGAAGGCGGACCGGATGTGGGAGGAATTCGGCACGAATTTGTCGGCGCGTTTGGTGGCGCSTGCCGAGGCGGTGCCGGCTATGGCGCCCGCAGCGCCGGCTGTGGCGCAAACGGCGGCGAAGGCGCAGGCCGCTTCGCCAGCCTCAGTCATCGAGGGGATTCCCGCTCGACCGGCCATCATCCCGGCTCACGCCGTGCAAGCCAGCCCCAATCGCAGCGCTGGCTGGTGGTCGCGCTTGTTCTCGCCCGCGCCCGCCGTGGACAGGGGCCCGCTCACGGATATCTGCATCGAAGTGCGCCAGCCCGATGCGACCATTACCGTGCGCTGGCCGGCACAGCACGCGGGCGAGTGCGCCGCCTGGCTGCGGGACTATCTGAAGTGAGCATGCGCGGCTTTGGCGATGGAAGTGCTGGAGGATAGATGCAGGGCGTGTTATATCGGACAGTCGCGGGCGGCGCGTCGGAATGCAAGGTGCGCCATCCGCACCRGCCGGGCCGCAGGGCAGGGCCAAAGCCAAAGCCGTTACCATATAGCACGCCAAAGTACTCATTCGCAGAGATATCACCATGACAGATGCCCTCGAGCCTACCGATCTCCAGGACAAGTACATCGTGCCGGGGCTGGAACGCGGCCTGCGCCTGCTGGGCGAGTTCAGCCGCAATGAGCGGACCCTGTCTGCCGCCGARCTGGCGCGCMGGCTSCAGGTCCCGCGCTCCACGGTGTTYCGCCTGCTGACCACGCTGGAGATGATGGGCTTTGTCGAGCGCACCGATGGCGGCCGTGAATTCCGGCTCGGCATGGCGGTACTGCGCCTTGGCTTCGACTACCTCGCTTCGCTGGAGCTGACCGAACTCGGCCGGCCACTGCTGGACCGCCTGCGCGACGAGATCAACTTCCCATGCAACCTGGTGGTGCGTGACGGCCGCTCCATCGTCTACGTGGCCAAGTCCGTGGCGCCTACGCCGTTCGCCAGCTCGGTCAACGTCGGCACCCGCCTGCCGGCGCACGCCACCGTGCTTGGCCGCGTGCTGCTTGAAGACCTGGCGCTGGCGGAACTGCGTGAACTCTATCCCGAGCCGCAGCTGGAAGTTTTTTCGGAAAGCACACCCAAGACCGTCGAAGCACTGTTCGACATGGTCCAGCGCGACCGCCAGCGCGGCTACGTGCTGCAGGAAGGCTTCTTCGAAACCAGCATCTCGACCATCGCCGCGCCTGTGCGGGACCGCAGCGGCAAGGTAGTGGCGGCGCTTGGCGCCACCATCCCGGCTTCGCGGATCGATCCGGAGCGGCTCGATGGCATGGTGGAACAGGTGAGGAGTGCAGCGGGGGAGCTATCCCGGTTGCTGGACTATCGTCCGTCGGAAGGTGGGGCGGTAGTTAATTTGTAGGGCGCCGGCCAGGCCGGCACCAGGCTTGCCGCCTGGTAGTGACGGGCAAGCACCGCGCTTGCCCTTGCCGCGCAAATCCGGCATTGGGCCTGGCAGGGGCCTGGAATGTGCACCGGAAATTCGTGTCTAACTACACGAACGCGTCAGGAATTGGCGATGGGCACATGTATCAAAATCCTCACAATCGGTGCGGCCATGGCGCTGGCCGGCTGCGCGGCAGTGCCTGCATATGACGGCTATGGCTACGGCTATCCGGCCGAAGACACTTATCCTTACGGCGCTTACTATCCCGCTTACCCCTATGGCCCCTACTATGACTATGGCTGGTGGCCCAGGTTTTATGGGGGTGGTGCCGTGTTCTTCCATGGCGGTGGCCACGGCGGTGATGGCCGCCATGGTCACGGC
>NZ_JBFTSF010000121.1:0-17409 GCF_056399905.1 Cupriavidus sp. 01L46 | reverse complement strand
ATCGCAGTGTTGAGCCCATATGCGTTAGCCGTTTCGTCATCATCGGCACGACGTTGAGATCCTTCGCCGGCCCCTTGATCACGCCCACCTGGAGGATCCGTCCGTCCATGGCTGCGGCGTCATAGTTTCTGGCCACGTAGTCGCCGGCAATGATGTCGAGGATCACGTCGACGCCTCTTCCATCGGTAGCCCGCTTCGTTTCGGCGACGAAATCTTCCTCGCGGTAATCTATCGCGAGGTCTGCGCCAAGCGCCAGGCTGGCATCCCGATGTGCCTGCGAGCCAACTGTCGTGATGATTTTCGCAGCGCCGAATGCCTTCGCCAGCATGGTCGCCGTGGTACCGATACCTGATGCGCCGCCATGGATCAACACCGATTCGCCGGCAACCAGCTTGCCGCGCTGGAACAGGTTCAGCCAAACCGTCATAAACGTCTCGGGCATGGCGCCCGCTTCCACCAACGTCAGGCCTTTGGGGATATGCATCGTGTTGCAGGCGTGCGCGACCGCATATTCTGCGTAGCCACCACCGGGAATCAATGCGCACACCAGTTCGCCGATCCGGAACTGGGACACGTCGGAGCCAACGGCAACCACTTGACCTGCCACTTCCAGCCCTGGAATGTCCGAAGCGCCGGGGGGCGGATCATACAGCCCTTTGCGCTGGAAAACGTCCGGACCATTCACGGCAGCCGCGTGGATGCGGATCAGAACCTGATCGGCGGCCGGCATCGGCACCGCGCGCGTAGCCGGCACCAGGACCTCAGGACCGCCGGGCTGCTTGATCTCAATGGCTGTCATGGACGACGGCACTCGATAAGTTGACGCAGGCATGGATACCACTCCTTGTATCGATAAGGGATGAGGCTCGATTGATCCGGGTGGATCCTTGAGCGAGGAACTCTTGCGTTCAGTCTAGGCCTCGACGTTGATGAATATATGCAGCAATATTCATGTTGTCGGATGCAAATTTGCATCAGGAGGGCGGCACGATGAACTGGGATGACGCGCGAGTGTTTCTCGCGGTGGAGCGCGAAAAGACGCTCCGCGGAGCCGCCAGGACGCTCAATCTCGATCAGGCGACGGTCGGCAGACGGATTGCGGCGCTAGAGCACGCCCTGCGTGCAACGCTCTTCCTGCGCACCTCCGAGGGTTACGCGTTGACCGCCGCAGGCGAGGCCGCGTTGAGATCGGCGGAGAAAATGGAACACGCCGCACATGAGCTCGTCAGACGAACTCAAGGTACGGATACACGGCTTGCGGGGGACGTAAGAGTCACCAGCACCGACTCGATTGCACTCGAATTCCTGCTTCCGGCCATCGAACGCCTGCATGCTGCGCATCCCGAAGTGCGCGTCCTGCTGGACACGTCGACGCGCATGCTAAATCTGGCAAAGCGTGAAGCGGATATCGCGGTCCGCTCAGTCAGGCCGGATAATCCCGATCTTGTCGCGCGGCGCCTGGCTCGCTGGCCCATTGCGCTCTTTGCCTCGAGTGCTTATCTCGAGCGGCACGGCAAGCCCGCCGCTGGTTCCGCCTTCGCGGGCCACGATCTTGTCGTCTATCAGGGAAACTGGACCGGGAATCGATCACCGACGCTTGCTGGCGAACCGATACATGCGGGGCGCATCGTATCGACCTTCAATTCCAGCCTCATGCTGCGTACCGCGGTAAAGGCTGGCCTCGGCATCGGTGAGCTTCCGATACATCTGGCTGAACACGACGGCCTCGTGCAGATATGGCCGGAACCCGCACGTGGGGCGGTCTACGAAATCTGGCTCGTCACGCATCAGGATCTTCGGCATACCGCGCGCATCGCTGCAATGATCGACGGCATCGTCGCCGCGTTCGAAGATCACACAACCCACGCAAAATAGTCACGCGCGACGTAGCTGCGGCTGCTGCACGTCGCGTTACAAATAGTGTTCGGCAGCGTGCCACCGGCACCATCTCGCCGGACAGCTTATCCAGCCGAACGCTGCAGCCGCATCGAGAGCGAAAAGCGGTCAGCGGGATGCACCGTGACGGAGACCTCAAACACATGACCGCTTGCATCGAAGTAGCGGCGCACGATCTTGAGTGCCGCTTCTCCCGGCGTCAGCCCAAGGGCGTGTGAGATGTCGGTGTCACCGACATTGAAGGCACGCACATCCTGGCGTATCTCGGCAATGCAGCGGCCGTAACGCGCCTCGATCAAGGCGCTGATCAGCGCGCCAGGCGATGCGCGGATGATCTCGCCGATCTCCGCATAGGTTGGGTCGATATACACATCGGTCCAGCCGATTGGCGGCGTGTTGGCATCGCCGTCCCTGAGGGGAGCGGGCGGTTTCATGGCCCTAGGGTAAACCCATGGTTGCGAATATGTTTGAACATATTATAGTTGGATATGTTCGAACATATTGGCGTGTGTTCGCGAAACCAGCAATTACCTCAGAGGCCGATATGTCCACTTTTTCCGTCCCCATGGCTAGCACCGTTGTCGATTCGATTCTGTTCCGCGATGCCTTTGGCACCGCCAAGATGCGCGAGATCTTCTCTGACCGGGCGCTGATCCAGCGTTACATCGACGCCGAGATCGCGCTGGCGAAGGCCGAAGCGCGCGTCGGCGTGATCCCGGCCGAGGCGGCGGAAGTGATTGCACGCGAATCGCGCATCGAGCGTATCGACTTTGACCATATGCGTGAGGAGACGGACATCGTCGGGTACCCGATCCTGCCACTGGTGCATCAGCTTGTGGGCATGTGCGGAGATGCCGGCCGCTACGTGCACTGGGGAGCGACCACGCAGGACATCATGGACACCGCGGTGGCACTGCAGGTGCGCGACGCGCTTGACAGCATCGACGCCGATGTCCGCGAACTGCGCGGCATCCTGGCCGACCTGGCGGTCAAGCACCGCGACACACCCATGGCCGGTCGTACCCACTTGCAGCAGGCGCTGCCGATCACCTTTGGCTACAAGGTAGCGATCTGGCTCGCCATGTTCGACCGCCACCAGCAGCGTCTGGCGGAATTGCGCCCACGGGTGGCGGTGGTGGAGTTTGCCGGCGCGGCGGGCACGCTGGCCTCGCTGGGCGACAAGGGTTTCGAGGTACAGCAGGCGATGGCCGAGGAACTTGGGCTGGGCGTGCCGGCAACTACCTGGCATGTGGCACGTGACGGCTTTGCCGAGGCGGTGAACCTGCTCGCACTGATCACTGGCTCCCTTGGCAAGATCGCACTCGACATCATGATCATGGCGTCGACCGAGTTCGCCGAGGTCTACGAGCCTTTTGTCAAAGGCCGTGGCGCTTCCAGCACGATGCCGCAAAAGCGCAACCCGATTTCCAGCGAACTGATGCTGGCCGCCTCGAAGGCCGTGCGCCAGCATGCCGGCCTGATGGTCGATGCCATGGTGCAAGACTTCGAGCGCGCCACCGGCCCCTGGCATGCGGAATGGATCGCCATTCCGGAGAGCTTCATCTTCTCCTCCGGCGCCCTGCACCAGGCCAGGTTCGCACTGGGCGGCCTGATTGTCGATGCCGAGCGCATGAAGCACAACCTCGGCATCACCCGTGGCCTGATCGTGGCCGAAGCGGTGATGATGGGCATGGCCCCCTTCACCGGCCGCCAGCAGGCGCACGACATCGTCTATGACGCTTGCCGCACCGTGAACGAGAAGGGCGGCACGCTGGCCGAGGCGCTGATGGCACTGCCCGAGGTCACGCAACACTTCGATCGTGCCACGATCGACCGTTTGACGGATCCGGCCAACTATCTCGGCCTGGCTCCGCAGATGGTGGACCGCGCCGTTGCTTTGTCGAGCGACGTGTAAGAAACGGCATCGAGGAGACAGATATGGAAAACCCTTCATCCAGCGCAGATGCGCTGATCTCGCCCCCCAGAAAATTACCCTGGTATCGCAAGCTGGGCATGCAAGTGCTGGTGTCCCTGGTGCTGGGCATCGCGGTGGGCTTCATCTTCCCGAAGTTCGCCTCGCAGCTCAAGCTGCTCGGCGACATGTTCCTCTCGCTGATCAAGGCGGGCGTGGCGCCGCTTGTGTTCCTCACCATTGTCCACGGCATTGCCTCCGCCGGCGATGTGAAGAGTGCCGGCCGCGTTGGCTGGCGCTCCATCTTCTACTTCGAGGTGCTTTCGACCATTGCCCTGGTCGTGGGCATGCTGGCGGGTAACCTCTTGCAGATCGGCAAGGGCATGACCACGGTAGCCACCGGCGCCGCCCCGCCGGTGGTGGCCAAGGCCGGGCCGCACGGCTTCCTGGAGTTCATGGCCCACATCGTGCCAGACAACTTTGTCGGGGCGTTTGCCAAGGGCGAACTGCTGCAGGTGGTGGTGCTTGCGGTGATGGTCGGCATCGGCATCCTCGCCATTCCGGAAGGCCGGCGCGAGAAGATCAACKAGGGGCTCGGCCAGATCTCCGAGGTACTGTTCTCCTTCATCAACCTGGTGATGAAGCTGGCGCCGATCGGCACGTTCGGCGCAGTCGCCTACTCGGTAGGCAGYAACGGCACCGCGGTGCTGATCGCGCTGGCCCAACTGGTGTTCAGCTTCTACGCGGTGGTGGCGGTGTTTATCGTGGTGGTGCTGGGGATGGTGGCACGGCTGGCAGGCTTCAGTCTCTGGCGTTTCCTGCGCTACATCAAAGACGAGATCCTGATCGTGCTCGGCACCGCCTCGTCGGAGAGTGCGCTGCCTCGCCTGCTGATCAAGCTGGAGCGGTTGGGTTGCGCGAAGCAGACCGTGGGCCTGGTGCTGCCAACCGGCTACGCATTCAATCTGGATGGCACTTCGCTCTTCATGGCCATGGGCGTGATGTTCATCGCGCATGCCTACGGCGTGCCGCTGTCGCYGGATCAGCAGATTGGCATCCTGTTGCTGATGCTCCTGACTTCCAAGGGCGCGGCGACCGTCTCCGGCGGTTCCTTCGTGGTCTTCGCCGCAACGGTGACTTCGACCGGGATGCTGCCGGTCGAAGGACTGGCCGTTATCTTCGGCGTCTACCGCTTCCTGTCGATGGCGATCGCCACCTGCAATACGATCGGCAACAGCGTCGCAACCGTGGTCATTGCCAAGTGGTCCGGCACCTTTGACCGCGAGGCCGCGCAGCGGCATCTGTATCCCGAGCGCTTTCCTGAAACGGCTAACGCCGATGCTGCACTCGACGATGGCAACCTTTTGCCCGAGGACTCCAAGGAGGGCAATCCACACACCGCCGGTATCCCGCTCTCGAAATCCGGAGTGTGATCGGACCATCCCGCCTTGGCGGCGAAGGAGCCAATCAAAGAGCATGAGTTCCCGTGGCGCCTTGCTGCCCGTCCTTGCTAGCGGCGGGACGTTCCGCACGAATGCCAAACCAGCACATCGCGGCTCCCACCAGCAGCAATGCGGCCGCGAGGCAGAGCGATAGATGCATGCCGCGCATGAAGGCTTGCGGGGCCGTGTCGTGCACCAGATAACCGAACCCCGCCACGCCGAGCATGCCGCCTACCTGCCGCGCCGAGTTGAGGACGCCGGAGGCGATGCCCGCGCGGGAGCCATCCACGGCTGACAGCGTGACATTGGTCATGGTCGGCACCATCAGCGCGATGCCGCTGGCGGCCAGCAGCATCGGCGGGGCGAGCAGCCAGTAGGGGCCGTCGATGCGCACCGGCAACAGCATCAGGTAGCCCACGGCGGCCAGGACCAATCCCAGCACCATCAAGTACCTAGCGCCCATCCGCGTGATCAGGCGGCCGGCGAGCACGTTGACTGCCATCAGCACCACCGTCATCGGGAGGAACGCCAGCCCGGTCTGCTGTGGCGATAGTCCCTGCTGAAGCTGGAAGAACAGGCTGAAGACAAAGATCTGGCCATAGTAGGCAAAATTCACGATCACACCGGCGAGCGACGCCACCCTGAACGCCGGGATGCGCAATAGCGCCAGCGGCAGCATCGGCGCAGCACTGCGTGATTCGATGCGGATGAAGGCGGCCGCCGACGCCAAGGCTAGCCACAGCCCCGCCTGCACCCAGGCGTGTCCCCAGCCGAGACGGCCGGCTTCGGTGACCGATGCGGTGAGTGCGGCCAGCGCCAGTATGGCCGCGCCTTGCCCGGGCCAATCCAGGCCGCGGTGATGTCCGCCGCCATCGGCGGCAACATGGCGCAACGTCAGATACAGGCCAATCAGGCCCAGCGGTAGGTTGATCAGGAAGATGCTGCGCCAGCCGAAGTGGGTCACCAGCAGGCCGCCCAGCACCGGCCCGGCCGCCAGCGAGATGCCGCCGATCGCACCCCACCAGCCGACTGCGCGGCTGCGTTGTTCGCGCTCGGGAAACGCCCTCTGGAGCATCGACAGGGAGTTCGGCACCAGCAGCGCCGCACCAATGCCCTGGCCCAGCCGGGCCACCACCAGTATCGCCAGGCTGCCCGCCGCGCCGCACGCCACCGACGTCAGCGTGAACAGCGCGAGCCCCATCAGGAACACCCGCCTGGCACCCAAGCGATCTCCGATCGCTCCGCTGGTCAGTAGCAACGCCGCGAAGACCAGCGTGTAGGCGTTGATCACCCATTGCAGCCCGGCCACATCGGTGGCGAATCCTTGCCGCAAGGTATCCAGGGCGACGTTGACGACGCTGACGTCCAGCAGGACGACGACGAAGCCGAGCGCAGCAGCCAGCAGGGTGGCCCGTTGCGCATTGGTGGTGGTAGGGGTTGTAGGGGTTGTAGGGGTGGTAGATGTGGTGGGGGCGGTAGGCATGGCATGGATTCCAACGATAGGATCTCCGGATGCTAGGCTGCAGACATATCTGCGTAAATTCCATAAAATCTCCACCGAACCTGGAGAAAACGCACAGATGCTCGATTGGGAAAATCTTCGCCACTTCCTGGCAGTCGCCCGCACCGGCACGTTGTCTGGCGCAGCGCGCGATTTGCAGGTGGATCACGCCACGGTAAGCCGCCGGCTGGCCGCGCTGGAAGCCGGGCTGCAAGCGCTTCTGGTAGAGCGCTTGCCGCGCTCGTGCCGCTTGACGCCGCTTGGGGTGTCGGTCTTCGAGCAAGCCAAGACGATGGAAGCCGCCGCATTCGCTATCGAGCGGCAGACGCGTGCCAGCCACGAGCCCGTGAGCGGCAAGGTGTCGCTCAGTGCGCCACCGGTGCTGGCCACACATCTGCTGGCCGGCCGGCTGGCGGATTTCCGCGCGGCTTATCCGGGGATCCAGCTCTCCGTGTCGGCGCAGGCCCGCGCGGTGTCGCTGACGCGCCGTGAGGCGGACGTAGCGCTACGCCTGGTTCGGCCCAGCGAGTCGAGCAGTGTGGTGCGCAAGCTGGGTCAGATGCCATTCGCCCTGTACGCAAGCCTCGACTATCCGGCATTGCGCAATCCTCGCGACTGGACGTTTATTGCCTACGATGCGCAGTTCGCCGACATGCCGCAGCAGCGCTGGCTGCTGGAACTGGCGGGTCCGCGGCCCGTGGGCTGCGAACTGAGCGACATCAGCAGTCATCTCGCCGCTGCCCGCGCAGGGGCGGGCGTGGCAGGCCTGCCTTGTTTCCTCGGGGATGCCGACGCAGGCCTGGTACGGCTGGAGCACGAGGGCGCTGGATTCTCGCGCGACATCTGGCTGGTGGTGCACAGTGACTTGCGGCGCTCGGCCCCTGTGCGCGCGGTGATGGATTTTCTCAGCGAGGTAGTGGCCGGGCACGGCGCATTTGGATCTGCTCCGCAATAGGCCCTGCGCCGGCTACCCACGATGCATGCCCGTTTCGACCGGATGGCGCATCCCCGCCGATCTTCGCGCAGGAGCGACTAGCCGGCAAACACACGATGAGCGGCCTGAGCGCSGCTGCAGCGCATCATCTACGCACTGGTCATTTGAACAGCCAGTGTGCAACGAGCCGCGTATAGCGCGGCATCACCACGTAAACCATCAGGAAGACGATTGCCGCCGCCACGGCTGCCTTGTCGATGAGCGAGTCATGGGCGAAGCCGAGGTGCGTGAGCACAGGCACGACACCCCATGGCACGACGATACTGAGCGGCAGGATGGCGCTCCAAGTGATGAGCCACTGCTTCCACGCGGTTGGGATCTTGACCGGTGCGTTCTTTGGCGTGAACCAGAAATCGAGGCCAGTCCTGATTTCGTATCGGTCGCCTTGCCGCAGCGATGGACGCATTCTCTCGATATGTTGGCGGCGCACATCGGATTCCATCCAAGCGTTGAGGCTTCTGAAGTCGGCGAAGCGGACGATGGTCGCATACTCGCGGCTCATGCCGACCGGACGGACCACATCGGTGCTCAGGTAGCCGGAAAACCTGGAGCACGCGGCTCGGATATCCGCGAGCCACATTTCGTACTGCTCGGCGGCGTCGGGCTCGACCTCGTGGACAATGATGCTCGTCACGATTTCCTGCGGATTGGCGGTGGTCGGGTTCATCGCGCTCCCGGTGGATGGCGGTGACCGCCGAGCAATGCGTATGCGATTCGCTTTGACATGCTTGGCGACGGCACTGTGGATGGACCTCGACATCTTACGCGGAATGCGGTTGTGCGGCAGCAAACCAGTGATGCGAGGTGCATTCACTTCCCGCAATCGGCGCCAATTGTGTTGTGCCGGGCGTGCTTTGGGTCATCCGGCCCTTGCAGGCGGCTCCTGATCACTCACCGTTGGCTTGCGGCCAGGAGGAGGCACCCGCGTGCACTTCTGACTGGCGACTCTCCCAACGATGCTGGGTCTAACAGAGCAGATCCATTCAAGACGGCTGCTTTCCGCTGACGACACTTACTGCAGTCGCACATGTGGAAGCAGACGTTTGGAGCGCGCAGGGAGTGCTAACTTGGGCTCGACTGGTTTTCGGCGGCAAGGCGAGCGAGAAACTCAAGGGTCTCGCAGAAAAAATATTGGACGATGAAATGGATTGCTGCCGCTTCGCTAGCAAATTCCTTCACGAAGTCACCCGGCCCCGGACCTGGCGCCCAATCCCAAACGGAGACATGCCAACGACCTGAAGCACTCCAGATCACCGGAACCGGGGTGTCCGTGTCGTCAAGACTGTGCCCATTTTCGTAGTCTCGACGAAGGCTTGGAAGCGAGTTCCCTTGAACACTAATAGGCTTCATAACCAGGTAGCCAGAAGGGTATGCTCTATGGTCGGTCGGAAAGGAAGGTGCGTCGGGCAATCGCAGGCCGCGACGCCGTAACTCGTCGATGGAAGTACGTGAGAGCGGCATTGCGAGGCGTGGAATTCCGAGTTGGTTGGAGATGGAAGCTGGCTGTTGCATGGAATGTGGCTTTCATTTACGAAGCGCCACTATCCGGGATAGAGCAATCATCTTGCCGGGTGCTACTTCATGGGCAGTACAGATGGCCTGCGGCCACCGAGCAATGCTGAGAAACTGCTGGTAGCCAATACCTAGCTGTCCGCGCACTTTCCCATCGGCGACACTTGTCGGTTCTTCGGCTGATGCGGGCGCTTGAGAATCTGGTCACTAATCGCATTCGCCAGGCGAACGTGGTCGCCGTCGCGCCGCACCGGCACTCACCGAGCTTGGTTGTCCTTTTTTACCCGCTGGGCTTGAATGAAACGGAGTTCATTTGCGGCCTTGGTATCGGAGGCATCCAATTCGAGGCATTTGTGATACAGGGCCTCAGCCTCATCGAATTGGTGCTGTTCTACGTAGACGTATCCCTGGCCGCGCCATGCTCGCGAAAGCTCTGCGTTTTTTAGCGCCGGTGGAGAAAATTCACGCGCTTGCGTTTCGGCAGCTTGGAAGGTCTTCATCGCCAGAGGCCAGTCCTTTTCTCGTTGATACACATTCGCCAGTTCCGAAATAAACTGGGAATTGTGCGGGGCTAGATCAATGGCCTGTTGCAGCGAAACCTTGGCGTCCGCGAGCCGGCCAAGCTCGACCAGCACGTAGCCTTTCATGTAATACGCGTAGGCCCAATTGCCGGAGACAACCCTGGCCGGGGTCTTGGCATTGGCTGCTTCCGAGAGGTAAAGCAATGCCTCGGGCTGGAATCTAGCGCTAAATAGCCTGGCCTTGCTGCCTCGGAACGCGCTCTCATACATGGCGCTTACCTTGTCGAAGTCCTCAATCGCCTCTGCTAGCTTGCCCGTTTTTACCAGCCGCGAACCCTCCAGTAGCAGTCGTGCAGCTTCGGCATCGAGCGCTGAAGGAGTGCTTGCCTCCTGCGCCAAGCACGAGATCGAAAGCAGCAGCGCTACGGTCGTCAGTAGTGCCCGTACCAGATTCATGGAGTATCTCCCCTTACCAGAGCTATCTATCCTTCAATCAACTATCTGCGCCTTGATCTGCGCATCGCATGCGGAATCAGAGAATCGCTGGGTCGCGGGGGATGGCGGCTGCGAAAGTGCGCAGCCGCTTATCGATAGCCTCGTTACCTTCAACGACCATGCCGCCAGATCGGGACGGCTGGAGTCTCGTTTCGCACGGATGCACTCCCAGATCATAGTTCGCGTTGTCATTCTTCTGCGGACTGCAAATTACCATCACCAGAACGGTGGGGGGCCTCCGAAGTGGGGTGTGTTGCGGAGATCCAACGGACGCACTGCATGGTGTCTGTAGGCCGCGCTAGTGCGGCGCTAGAGCGCTTTCGCTAGGATCCTGCATCGACCGGTTGAACCCGCGGCCATGAGCGGCCGCTCATGTATGCCGTGCGACAGAATTCTCGATCGATGGCGCTAGCGCCAGTTCGTACTGCGCGTCAGAGGCCCCAGACAGGTAGCACGACGGGCTAAGATGCGGGATGGTCAGCGCTAAGAGGTTCTGGAATGAGAATTGATGCAACCATCGAGTCCGGGTATCCGGGCATATCATTTCGTCAGTTGGAGCGTGCCGACATGAATGCCTGGTTGCTAGCGATTGACGCCAGACGTTGCGTGGCAACCGCGGCATTCTAAAAATGCGTCATTATTCAAATGACGCAAACGCATATTTCTGAGGCTTTATGACCACCTCCTCGGTTGAAATCCGACTACTTACCGCCGCTGACGCAGCAATCTTCAAGGCAATCCGTCTACACGCTATCGAGAACGCTCCCACGGCAATCTGGCCGACCCGCGTCGAGGAAGAGGCGCGCTCCGTCAGTGAAGTCGCAGGGCGAATTCAATCAACGCCTACGCAGGCTGTTTTTGGTGCGTTTGCTTGTGACACCCTGGTTGGCATCGCTGGCGTACGTCGCGAATCGCTCGCGCAAGTGAGCCACAAGGCCACCATCTGGGGGGTATTTGTTGCCCCAAACCAACGCGGCAAGGGAATCGCGCGGGATCTGTTGAATACTGCGATGGCCCATGCGTCCAAGAACTGGGATAGCGCGCAGTGCAATCTGTGCGTCAATACGGAAAACACGGCGGCCAAGCAATTGTACGAATCATTGGGATTCGCAGCTTTCGGCATCGAACCCCGCGCAATGAAGGTGGATGGGCGGTTCTACGACGAACAGCACATGTTTCTGAAGCTTCGATGATCGCAACGAAGCGGCCTGCGATATTCCCGTTTTCCGCTACACCCATTCATCGGGACGTTGGAATGCCATTGCCATTGCCATTGCCATCGCAGGCTTGCTCAGCTAGCCGGCATTCAATGCGCGGCCGGGCCGGCGAAGGATGACGCCGAGGGCGGCATACACGCTCGGGCGGGTTGGTGGGCGGCCGATGTCGGCCGGCACACGTTGTGGTGGCCTCAGGCTCCTTGGGCTTCGCTCAAGGTCGGGTAGTCGGTGTAGCCCTGCGCCGTGCCGCCGAAGAAGGCACTGTGCCGAGCTTCGTTCATCGGCGCATTGGTCTTCAGCCGGGCGACGAAATCCGGGTTCGCAAGAACCATCTGGCCGTAGGCTTCCAGGTCGGCCAGCCCCGATGCCACGTCGGCCCCGATCTGGTCACGCGGGCGGCTCGGCCGGTTCAGGATCAGCGTGCCCTTCCAGAGCTTGCGGATGTCGGCCAGCAGCGGCTCGTTGCCCTGGTGCAGGATGTGCACGTAGGCCAGGCCCAGCTTGTCGAGTTCGGCGACCAGGTGGCGGTACAGATCCGGCCCTTCGGCGCCTTCGTCGATACCCCACAGGGTCGTGCCGGGCGACAGGCGAATCGCGGTCCTGTCCGCACCGATTTCCTCGGCAATCGCGGCGGCGACTTCGAGGGCGAAGCGGGCGCGGTTCTTGATCGAACCGCCGTACTCGTCGGTGCGTGTGTTTGCGCTCGGTGCGAGGAACTGCTGGATCAGGTAGGCGTTTGCAGCGTGGATCTCCACGCCGTCGGCGCCGGCCTCGACCGCGCGGCGCGCCGCATGGCGGAAATCCTGAACGGTCTGGTGCACTTCCTGGGTGGTCAGCGCACGCGGCACGGGAATGTCCTGCATGCCCTTGGCCGTGAACATCTGCGTGCCCGGGGCAATGGCCGACGGTGCGACGCCCTGGCGATGATGTGGCGTGTTGTCCGGGTGCGACATGCGTCCGGCGTGCATGAGCTGGATGAAGAGGTGGCCACCCTTGGCATGCACGGCGTCAGTGGTCTTCTTCCAGCCGGCGACGTGCGCATTGGTGTAGATGCCCGGCGTGGTCAGGTAGCCCTGTCCATCGTCCGAGGGTTGGGTGCCTTCGGCGACGATCAGGCCGGCGCTGGCGCGCTGGGCGTAATACTCGGCAGCCAGTTCTCCCGGCGTGCCGTCGAATTGGGCACGGCTGCGGGTCATCGGTGCCATGACCAGGCGGTTTTGCAGGGTGTGGCGGCCGACACGGACGGGGTCGAACAGTTTGCTCATGATGGAATCCTCAGAAGGTAGTGGAGGCATCATCGCCTGCTTCTCACGCGGGATAAATATGGTAATTTGGAGAGCATTGATCCATTGATGGAGCAACGAGCATGGAGCTGTTGAACGACATGGCCTTGTTCGTGGAGGTCGTCAAAGCCAAGGGCTTTCGTAGTGCCGCGGAGGTGATGGGCGTGCCGAACTCGACACTGTCGCGGCGAATCAGCGCGTTGGAGAAAGCGATCGGGCTGCGCCTGCTGCATCGCACGACACGCAAGATCGAATTGACCGAAGCCGGCCAGATTTACTTCGAGCGATGCAAGCGCATCGTCGATGAAGCCCGGCTGGCACACGAGCAGCTCGGCGACATGCTTGCCCAGCCCAGCGGTGTGCTGCGGGCATCGTTGCCGGTGGATTTCGCAGTCACCTACCTGGCGCCTTTGATCGCCGAGTTTGCCGGCCTCTATCCCGGCATCACTTTCGATTTCGACCTGACTCCGCGACGGGTCGATCTGGTCAGCGAGCCTTTCGATGTGGCTATCCGCATGGGGGAGTCCGAAAACTCGCAACTGATCGCACGCGCGTTGGCCTCGCTCACGCCTTGCCTCTACGCCTCGCCTGGCTACCTTGAGCGGTCGGGCGAGCCAAACAAGCCCGCCGACCTGGATCGGCACGAGTGCTTGAGCATCCTGAAGGCGGGTTCGTGGACGTTGCGCGACGGGAGGCGAAGCGTCACGGTGTCGGTGGGCGGGCGGTTCATGCTCAACAGCGTTGGCATGAGCCGCCGCCTGGCAACGCTCGATATGGGCATCGTGCTGATGCCGGAGGAAGTCGTGGCTGATGAACTGGCCAGCGGAAAGCTACGTCGCATCATGCCGGAATGGCACGGCACGCCAATGCCCGTTTATGCCATGACCGAAACCCGTCTGCTGCCGGCTAAAACGCAGCGCTTCATCGAGTTCCTTCGGGAGCGTTTAGGGCAGTAGCTCGGCCGCTGGATCGGACGGCCACAACCAAATCAGGCCGTTCAAGGGAGGCTACAATCGTGACGCGCCGGCCCGGCCCCTGCCGAATTGAGCTTGCGCCGGACTAAACTGCCGCGCACTGTGTCCCGGCCACAGCAAACGAGCAAAGAAAATGGATGCAGCTACATTCGTGGGAAACTGGGTAGACCTCAAAAGCGATCTCCTTTCCGTCTTTATGGACGAACAAGGCGAGAACGTCATCGCTACGCAGATTCGGAATATGGCGCTGACGGTGGACCAGACCGAGCAGCTTCGTAACGTGCTCGATGGGGTTTTGCGAGACGCCATGTACAGCCTGCTTCTCGGACTCGATGGCGCGTCTAGCATAGGGCGCGATCAGCAAGTTTTCCAGATTCTGGATGAGCGAGGAATCGCTGTCTCCTCCTGTGGCGAGCTTGAAGCGGAGGCGTGGAAGCGGTTTCACGCCGTGCCATAGGTTGCAGGTTGATCCGTTTTCACTGCCTTGGCGCCGAGGGACGGTGCCCAACCCAGGATATGCGGTTTCGTCCATCGCGCCCAGCGCTTCGAAGCATGCCAGCGCGCTCAGAGGCCGAGCCGGCGCTCGCTCATCCACTTGACGATCGCCGGATCGCGATGCGAGAAGAAGCTGCTCGTGCCGGTTTCGAGCTGTGAGATGGCCTGCATGTCGTCTTCCGACAATGCGAAGTCAAAGACGGCGAGATTCTCCTCCATGCGCTCCCTGCGCACAGACTTCGCCAGGGCCACGATGTCCCGCTGGACCAGCCAACGCAGCACCACCTGGCCTACGGTCTTGCCGTGGCGCGCCGCGACGGTAAGCAGATGCTCGTTCTGGAAGAGATTGTTTCGGCCTTCGGCGAACGGCGCCCAGGCCTCTGGCCGCACGCCAAGYCCGCGCATGAAATCCACGCTTTCCGTTTGCTGGTGGAAAGGGTTGACTTCGATCTGGTTGACAGCCGGCGCAACCTCATTGAATGCCTGGATGTCCATCAGCCGATCCGGCTGGAAGTTGCTCAGCCCGATCGCACGCAGCTTGCCGGCTCGATACGCCTCTTCCATCGCCCGCCACGAGCCGTGCACGTCCGAGTACGGTTGGTGGATCAGGTACAGGTCCAGATAATCCAAACCTAGCCGGGCCAGCGACTTGTCGATGGCGGCGCGCGTGTGCAGGTAGCCCGCATCCTCGACCCACAGCTTGCTGGTCACAAATAGCTGGTCACGCGGCACCCCGCAGCGCTTCAGCCCGCGACCGACTGCTTCTTCGTTGCGATAGGACGCCGCGGTGTCGATCAGGCGATAGCCGGCCTGCACGGCATCGACGACACAGCGTTCGCATTCAGCCGCATCGGCGATCTGGAAAACGCCGTAGCCGAGGATCGGCATCTTGATGCCGTTGTTCAGGGTGACTTCTTGCATGGTTGGCTCCTTCCTGGGGAATGGGGCAGGTATGACAGGACACCTGCGAATGGCCCTTCACTGCGGCTTCGTGTTGAAGACTTCCCGCGCGATACCTGCTGCCGTCACGGCGCTGGGCCAGCCAGCATAGAAGGCCAGGTGGGTCAGCGTCTCGACAAGTTCGGCCTCGGTGACGCCGTTGCGCCGGGCCAGCGCCATATGCGAGCGCAGCTGTTCCGGGCGGTTCATCGCGATCAGTACACTCACGGTGACCAGGCTGCGGTCGCGCGGCGACAGGCCGGGCCGAGCCCAGACGTCTCCAAACAGCACATCGTCAGTCAGTTGCGCCAGCTTGGGCGCCACGTCGCCGAAGCGCCGCTGCGCTACCGAGGGCTGCGAAGCATCTTGTGCCGCCGGCTTGGCGGCGGCCGCGCCGTACTGCTCGTCGCTGACCTGTTCCAGCCAGTTCACGGTCATCCCTTCCTGCGCTTCCTGGATCGCGATGTGCGTCATTGCGCTGTTCGGCGCCGCGCCGTGCCAGTGTTTCGTATTGGGCGGGATGCGCACGACGTCGCCGGGCCGTATCTCTTCGACTGGCCCACCCCAGCGCTGGACGCGGCCAACGCCGGAGGTGACGATGAGCGTCTGGCCAAGCGGATGCGTGTGCCACGCGGTGCGGGCACCAGGCGAGAAGGTCACCTCGCCTGCCGACGTGCGGCCCGGCCCGACGGGCGCGAACAACATCTCGACCTGGACCGGACCCGTGAAGTTCTGCGTCGGCGCTGTCTGGGGCTGGCGCGAACCCGCGCGTGAAATCTGCAGATCCGGTTCTGCCGCATTGGCGGAATGCAGCATCGACAGCGCGAGGGTGGCAATGACCATGGATTTCATCATGTTCTCGTGACCTCCTGCGCTGGTCGTCCTACGCGTGCTTGCAACGCTGCGAGATAGCGATTGCCATGGCCCTTGTTCATGGTGTTCTCCCGCCGATAAGTCCGATGCCGGCAACTTTAAAGCGTGCTGTCTCAAGCCGCTAGGCCGTTCCGGCTTGCATCAGTGACAAGGAAAACTTGATAATGGAGGGCGATTTCCTGGGGAGCATCATGCCGATCAACGAATTCAGAGCCATCTCCATGTTCGCCAAGGCGATCGAATTGGGAAGCATCCGGCGGGCGGCGCAAGCACAGGGGGTCACGCCGCAGGCGGCCAGCCAGGCAATMGCACAGTTGGAGCAGCACCTTGGCGTTCGGCTCCTGCACCGCACGACACGCAACCTGGCGCTCACCGAAGAAGGGCAGCGCTTGCTCGAGAACACCCAGCCGGCAATCGCGGCGCTGGACAGGGCACTTGCCATGGCCCGCGAAGCCAAGGATGACATCGCCGGACCGCTGCGCATCGTGGGCCCGAAATCATCATTCGCGCCAATTCTCATGCCGCTGCTCGAGGAGTTCTGCCGGGCTTACCCCGGCATTCAGCCCGACGTCCAGCTTGACGATGGCATTGGCAACTGGGTGCTGGACCGTGTGGATGTCGGTTTCAGGATAGGCGCTTCGCCGAGCGAGGGCGTGATCGGCCGGCAGTTGTTCCCGATCCAGATGATCGTGTGCGCCGCCCCGGCCTACCTGGCGACATATGGCGTTCCCGCCACGCCGGACGATTTGGTGACCCACCGATGCAGTGTTTATCGCCACCCGGCAACCGGCACGGTGGCGCCGTGGTACTTGACTGTCGATGGCAAGTTCGAGCGTCGGCCGATGTCCCCGGCATTCTCGACCAACGACTCCGAACTCGAATTGCAGGCGGTACTGTCTGGCCAAGCGATCGGCCAGCTCGCCAATTTCTCCGCGGCGGCACACATCCGCGCCGGCAGGCTGGTACCGGTCCTACTCCCGCACATCAGCGCGCACATCGGGCTGCATATCTACTACGGAAGCCGCTCCGCACAGCCCAGGCGCGTGCGACTGTTTCTGGATCTCGCGATTTCCCGCTTGCTGGATTCTCCTCAATTCRTGCTGTCGGCAAAAGAACTTGGGGCGGCCTTGCAGGGCTGGCGGCAGGTGCAACGGCTGGGGAAATGAAAGCGCAAGCTGGCTTGGTGCCGCCTGAGGCGCCTGTCCATGGCATTCACCCCGCCCGCAATTCCGCGCGCACCGAATGCGCGCGCCGATGCGCGCCCGGTGTCTGGCCGGTATGGCGGCGCACCAGGTTGCGGAAGGCGGACATATCCTGGTAGCCGCATTGTTCGGCAATGGCGGTCAGGCTGAGCG
>NZ_JBFTSF010000120.1:0-18682 GCF_056399905.1 Cupriavidus sp. 01L46 | reverse complement strand
ACGTACCCCCGTACCAGTTCCTGTCCGACACCAAGATCGTGATCGGCAAGGATGAAAAAGGAGACGCTTGACCATGGCGGCCGAAAAACAAGTAAAGACGACCGGCCTGCTTGGCTGGATCGACGCACGCTTCCCCGCAACCCAACTTTGGGAAGATCATCTTTCCAAGTACTACGCACCGAAGAACTTCAACTTCTGGTACTTCTTCGGCTCGCTCGCCCTGCTGGTGCTGGTCATCCAGATCGTCACCGGCATCTTCCTGGTGATGAACTACAAGCCGGACGGCACGCTCAACGCCGCCGGCATTCCCGTGGCTTACGCCAGCGTGGAGTACATCATGCGCGAGGTGCCCTGGGGCTGGCTGGTGCGCTACATGCACTCCACCGGCGCTTCGGCCTTCTTCGTGGTGGTGTACCTGCATATGTTCCGTGGCCTGCTGTACGGTTCGTACCGCAAGCCGCGTGAGCTGGTCTGGGTCTTCGGCTGCCTGATCTTCCTGTGCCTGATGGCAGAAGCCTTCATGGGCTACCTGCTGCCCTGGGGCCAGATGTCGTACTGGGGTGCCCAGGTGATCGTGAACCTGTTCTCGGCCATCCCCGTGATCGGCGGCGACCTGTCGCTGTTCATCCGCGGCGACTATGTGGTGAGCGACGCGACCCTGAACCGCTTCTTCTCCTTCCACGTCATCGCCGTGCCGCTGGTGCTGCTGGGCCTGGTGGTCGCGCACATCATCGCGCTGCACGAAGTGGGCTCGAACAACCCGGATGGCGTCGAGATCAAGGCCAAGAAGGACGAGAACGGCGTGCCGCTGGACGGCATCCCCTTCCACCCGTACTACTCGGTGCACGACCTGATGGGCGTGGGCGGCTTCCTGATGATCTTCTCCGCGGTGATCTTCTTCTTCCCGGAGATGGGCGGTTACTTCCTGGAGTCGAACAACTTCGTCCCGGCCGATCCGCTCAAGACCCCGCCGCATATCGCGCCGGTCTGGTACTTCACGCCGTTCTACTCGATGCTGCGCGCCACCACCCCCGCATCAAGGTTGGCGCGCTTGCCATCGCCGTGATCCTGGCCGTGGGCTTCTACTTCATCGACGCCAAGTTCTGGGGCGTGCTGGTGATGGGCGGCTCGGTCGTGATCCTGTTCTTCCTGCCGTGGCTGGACCACTCGCCGGTGAAATCGATCCGCTATCGCCCGTCCTTCCACAAGAGCATTCTTGTCGTGTTCGTGGTGGTGTTCATCGTGCTGGGCTACCTTGGCGTACAGCCGCCGTCGCCGGTGGGTGAAAAGGTGTCGCAGCTGGGAACCCTGCTGTACTTCGCCTTCTTCCTGACCATGCCGCTGTGGAGCCGAGTCGGCCAGTTCAAGCAAGTGCCGGAACGTGTCACGTTCCACCCGCACTGAGCCCGGACTTACCCCGACAAGAGCACAAGGACAAAAGATGAAAAAGCTGCTTTCGATTCTCGCGCTGGCCGGCGCCTGCTTTGCCGCCGCGCCCGCCATGGCCAACGAAGGGGGCTACCCCCTCGAGCCGGCGCCCGTGCAAACCAGCGATCTTTCCTCGCTGCAGCGCGGCGCCAAGCTGTTCGTCAACTACTGCCTGAACTGCCACGGCGCGTCCATGATGCGGTACAACCGCCTCAAGGACATCGGCCTGACCGACGACCAGATCCGCCAGAACCTGCTGTTCTCCGGCGAGAAGGTGGGCGACATGATGACTATCGCCATGCCGCCGAAGGATGCCAAGGCTTTCTTTGGCGCCACGCCGCCGGACCTGTCGGTGATCGCCCGCGCCCGCGGCGACGACTGGCTGTACACCTACCTGCGTACCTTCTACCGTGACGACAACCGCGCCACGGGCTGGAACAACCTGGTGTTCCCGAGCGTCGGCATGCCGCACGTGCTGTGGGAGCTGCAAGGCCAGCGCGCCGCCAAGTTCGTCGAGGTGGAAGAGCACGGCGAGAAGGTGCACAAGTTTGCCGGCTTCGAGCAGCTCACTCCGGGCAAGATGAGCACGCTCGAGTACGACCAGGCCACGAGCGACCTGGTCGGCTTCCTGGACTGGATGGCGGAACCCGCGCAGAACCAGCGCAAGCGCCTGGGCGTCTGGGTGTTGATGTTCCTCGGTGTGTTCACCATCTTCGCCTGGCGCCTGAACGCTTCGTACTGGAAAGACATCAAGTAAAACGCGGTAAAGCCTGGAAGACCCGCGGGTCTGATGGGGGAGAAGGGCTGGGGCGGGTGTTGTGCAGAGCAACCCCGCGCCAGCCCTTTTGCTTTATAGGCTGCAGGCGCAATGCTGGATAAATGTGCGCCAAAGCCGCCTTTAATGCGCGCCGAATGCACTTAAATGTGCTTCAAGCATCTCTAATTTGCTTTCTCTATATCGGTTCTGCCAGAATACCGATCCAGCCAATCGACCCCGCATCAAAGGAATCCAACCATGATGGTGTTGTATTCGGGCACCACCTGCCCGTTCTCCCAACGTTGCCGCCTCGTCCTGTTCGAAAAGGGCATGGATTTCGAGATCCGTGACGTCGACCTGTTCAACAAGCCGGAAGACATTTCGGTCATGAACCCCTACGGCCAGGTGCCCATCCTGGTCGAGCGCGACCTGATCCTGTACGAGTCGAACATCATCAACGAGTACATCGACGAGCGCTTCCCGCACCCGCAGCTGATGCCGGCCGACCCGGTGCAGCGCGCCCGCGCCCGCCTGTTCCTGTTCAACTTCGAAAAGGAACTCTTCACGCACGTCTACGCCCTCGAAAACGAAAAGGGCAAGGCCGCCGAGAAGAACCACGAGCGCGCCCGCTCCGCCATCCGCGACCGTCTGACCCAGCTCGCGCCGATCTTCGTCAAGAACAAGTACATGCTTGGCGAAGAGTTCTCGATGCTCGACGTTGCCATCGCCCCGCTGCTGTGGCGCCTGGACCACTACGGTATCGAACTGTCGAAGAACGCCGCGCCGCTGCTCAAGTACGCCGAACGCATCTTCAGCCGCCCGGCCTACATCGAAGCGCTCACCCCGTCTGAAAAGGTGATGCGCCGCTAAACCGGCTCCGGCCCGAAGCGACAAGCTCGCCTCGGGCCGCCGGACTGCGCCACTGGAAGCACAATGCCTGAAACCTCCACCAAGCCCTACCTGATCCGCGCCATCTACGAGTGGTGCACGGATAACGGCTTCACGCCGTACATCGCCGTCTTCGTCGACGCCAACACCAGCGTGCCGCGCGAGTTCGTCAAGAACAACGAGATCGTGCTTAACGTCAGCTTCGACGCCACCAGCGGCCTGGACATGGGCAACGAGTGGATCGGCTTCAGCGCCCGCTTTGGCGGCATCTCGCGCAAGATCGACGTGCCCATCGAAAACGTGCTCGCCATCTACGCGCGCGAAAACGGCCAGGGCATGGCCTTCCCCGTGGAACGCAGCGTGCCCGAGACCCAGGCAGCAACCGAGCGCGAGAACAACCCGCCGCCCAAGCTGTCCTCGGTGGAAAGCGAGCCGTTGGTCACCGCGGAAGCCAACGAAGACCACAGCGGCGACGACGAACCCACGCCCCCGCCCGTGTCGCGCATTGGCGCCAAGAAACCTTCGCTGAAGGTAGTGAAGTAAGCACAGGAAGGCATCGTCAATTTGCGCCGCATGCAGTAGAATCGCGGTCTGCACCAAACATGCCGGCTTAGCTCATCAGGTAGAGCAGTTGATTTGTAATCATCAGGTGGCGGGTTCGAGTCCTGCAGCCGGCACCAGAATTTAAGAACGGGCTACGCAATTCGCGTAGCCCGTTTTGTTTTTTTGGGCCGGACACCTTTCGCGTTGCCTCGAATACAACGGTTCCTGGGCCYGCCTTGCGCCTGTCATCCAACCCGAATACCTTACCTTGTCGCGAAACCCTGCAAGGTCTACCCACCCCCGCCGACAACCTTACAGAGCCCTGGCTCTCCCGGTTTCGTCACCCCGATCGCAGCAAACCAAAAGGAACACATCCGTGAATCGGAAACTCGCACGCATGGCATGGATGGCCTCGATCGCCTGTCTGTCGGCCTGCGGAGGGGATGGCTCGTCGGCGGAGTCGGATGCTTCCGTCAAGTCCGTGCCGGCGGTGAATGCATCGTCTGCGGCCCTGACGCCGCCGGCGCAAACGCTGGCAGTCTCGCGCTGGGTGCCGACGGCGGCCGATACATGGCAATTGCAGCTGACGGGTACGGTCAACACGAGCTACCCGGCGCAGGTCTTCGACATCGACCTGGTGGATACGCCGCAGGCGACCATCCATGCTCTGAAGGCGCAGGGCAAGCGTGTGGTCTGCTATTTCTCGGCGGGTAGCTCGGAGAACTGGCGGCCGGATTTCAAACAGTTTGCCGCGGCGGATATGGGCAACGCGTTGTCGGGCTGGGCGGGCGAGCGTTGGCTCGATACGCGCTCGGCCAACGTGCGCCAGATCATGCAGGCGCGCATGGATCTGGCGAAGACCAAGGGCTGCGATGGCGTGGACACGGACAACGTGGATGGCTATACCAATCAGCCCGGTTTTCCGCTGACGGAGGCCACGCAGCTGGACTACAACCGCTTCCTGGCGGCGCAGGCACATGCGCGCGGCCTGGCCGTGGGCTTGAAGAATGATGTGGACCAGGTTTCGCAGCTGGCGACTGACTTTGATTTCGCGGTGAACGAGCAGTGCTTCCAATACAACGAGTGCGCGAGCTACAAGCCGTTCACGGCACAGGGCAAGGCGGTATTCAACGTGGAGTACGCGTCGAAATACAAGACCGCATCGACGCGCGCCGCGCTGTGCGCTTCGGCCCAGGCAGCGCACCTTCGTACACTGGTGCTCCCGCTGAACCTGGATGATGCGTTCCGCTACGCTTGCGATTGAGCGGCCACGACGAATAGACGGCGCCGGCCACAGGCCGGCGCCGGTCCCTCCCGGGCGGGGTTCCCCGCCTGAAGCCGTCCCTCCAGCTCACCCGGCTTGTGCCTGCCGCGTATCGCCTCTGTCCTACAGCGCGATTCCAGTCTGCTGACAGCAGCTGCCGGGCGCGCGYCCTATAGTGGACGCAGCAGGGCGCAGCGACGCCTTTAGCAAGCGATCAAGCGTGTTACCGCGGAGAGCCGATCATGCCGGTGCAGCGTCTAACTGTTCTTCTAACTGTCCTGGCGCTTTGCCTGCCGATGGCGGCCGGCCTCACGGCATGCGGCGACACCGCGACCCTGCCAGTGTCCGCCGGTACGGGCTTCAACCCGGCGTTGCCGGCGCCAATCAAGACCTTGCTGCCGACGGTGCGCATTGCGCCCGCCATTGGCTGGGCCGACGGCGCCAAGCCAACGGCAGCGGATGGCCTCGTCGCCGTGGCTTTCGCGGACAAGCTGGACCATCCACGCTGGCTCTACGTACTGCCCAATGGCGACGTGCTGGTCRCCGAGACCAATGCGCCGCCGAAGCCGGAAGATGGCATGGGCATCAGGGGCTGGGTGATGAAGCGGGCGATGAAGCGCGCGGGCGCCGGCGTGCCCAGCGCCAATCGCATCACGCTGCTGCGCGACACCAATGGCTATGGCGTCGCGGACGCGCGCTCCGTATTTCTCAAGGACTTGCATTCGCCTTTCGGCATGGTGCTGGTGGGCAATGATTTCTACGTGGCGGACACCGATGCGGTGCTGCGCTTCCCGTATCAACCGGGGCAGACCGAGATCACCGCGCCCGGCGTGAAGGTGGTGGACCTGCCGGCCGGCGCCTTCAATCACCACTGGACCAAGAACATCATCGCCAGCAAGGACGGCAGCAAGCTCTACGTCACAGTCGGCTCCAACAGCAACGTCGGCGAGAATGGCCTCGACAAGGAAGAGGGGCGGGCCGCCATCTGGGAGGTCGATCCCAAGACCGGCGCGCACCGCGTGTTTGCCAGCGGCCTGCGCAATCCCAACGGCATGGCCTGGGATCCCGACAGTGGCGCGTTATGGACCGCGGTGAACGAGCGCGACGAGATCGGCAGCGATCTCGTGCCGGACTACATCACTTCGGTCAAAGACGGCGCCTTCTACGGCTGGCCCTTCAGCTACTACGGCCAGCATGTAGATGCGCGTGTGAAGCCGCTGCGGCCGGAGATGGTGGCCAAGGCCATTGCGCCCGATTACGCCGTCGGCCCGCATACCGCGTCACTCGGCCTGGCATCGGCGCAAGGCAACGCGCTGCCTTCGCGCTTCAGGAACGGCATGTTCGTCGGCCAGCACGGCTCGTGGAACCGCAATCCGCGCAGCGGCTACAAGGTGATMTTCGTGCCGTTCGCCAACGGCAAGCCGGCCGGCGAGCMGCTCGACGTGCTGACCGGCTTTCTGACGCAGGACGGCGACGCGCAAGGCCGGCCGGTGGGCGTTGCCATCGACAAGCGCGGCGCGTTGCTGGTGGCGGACGATGTTGGCAATGTGGTCTGGCGGGTGGTGGCGAAGTAGCACGGCCGTCCAAGCCGCCGTCACATGATCGCCGGCGGCTTGCCTGCGATCAAGCCAGTTTGTCCAATGCCGCCCGCAGCCGCGCAGAGAAGTGCGATGTCTCGCCATGCGTCATCACCAGCTGGCGTGTGGCGCGCGTCATGGCGACGTAAAGCAGGCGGGCCTCGTCCTCGATGGGTTCTTCTTTCTTGTGCGGCGCGCCGACACCTGGAATGCAGACCAGAGGAAACTCCAGTCCCTTGCTGCTGTGCATGGTCACCACCTTGACGCTGTCCCCACCCGGCGTAAAGCGTTTGGTGATCTGCGGGCATTCGAATGGAACGCCCTTGCGCGCGAGTACGCTGGTGACCTGGCCTGCCGTTTCCCAATGCCGATAGATGATCGCCATCTCCGCCCACGCCGTCCCCGTGCGATTTTCTTCAAGCAGGACCTGCGCAATGCGCTCCGCTTCAGCTTCGATGGTGGGTAGCGCGATCAGTAGCGGTTTTTGTCCGCGCCGGCCCGCCCCGATCGGCTGTACGGTTGGCGCTTCGTCCTCGCCGTTGTCATTCGGCCGTAGCAGGTCGTCGGCGAAGGCGCGCGCCAGCGCCAGGATCTCCTGTGTATTGCGGTAGTTGATCTTCAGGATGGTGGTGCGGCCTTTTGCCTGCACGCCGACGCTGGCGAAGCTGAATTTGCGCTTCTTTGCGCCGCCATAGATGGATTGTGCGTCGTCGTACAGAACGAGCAACGAGTTGCTATCCGGATTGACCATCTGCACGATGAGCTTGAACCATTCCGGCCGGAAGTCGTGACCTTCGTCGATGAGCACCGCATCGTACTGACCACCGGGAATGGCCTTGCGCTCGACACCTTTAATGACCCGCGACACAAAGGACTCGAAGAGTGCGTCGTCGGCCCTGCCCTTGGGCAGATCAATGTTGAATGCCTGCAACTGCCGCGAGCACCAGGCATGGAAGTTGTGCACATGCACTTTGTCTTCAATGCCTTTCTCCGCCATCGTCGCGGATAGCTTGGCCGCCAGCGTCTTGTTGAAGCAGAGCACCAGGATGGGCCGCGTTGCCGCCCTGGCGAGGTATTCGGCCCGGTAGCCGAGTATCAGCGTCTTGCCGGACCCGGCTACACCGTGAATGACGCGATGGCCTTCGCCCAGGCTTCGGGCGAGTTGTTCCTGCTGGAGGTCCATCACCCGGAGGATGTCGGGAATGTCCTGCGGATCGTGTGTGTCTTCCGGGAACAGCGCGCGCTGTTCCGGCATGCGTATCTGCGGGAAAAGATGCCAGCGGATACGGTCGATCTGCGGCAGCGACAGCTTGAACGTGAACTTGACCGGGAACATCTCCCAGAGGCGTTTCTGGAACGCTTCCGGTTCCGCCTCGGGCGCCATCTCATCCTTGCAGATCACCAGGTGCGCGGGCAGTACCTCGCCAAGGTTGGTCTGCTCGAACTGCGCACGCGTGATGTTGGCGAGGACGATGCCTGCGCCATACGGAAAGAATGGCTTGCCCTTGAGCGAACCGGTGGGCCAGACAAGCTGCGGATCCCGCTGCAGCAGGTCCAGCACATAGAACATGAACTGCCGCGCTTGCTCCAGCGGATTCATTTCATGCACCACGCCGCGCTCGGTGATCAAGGCGGCGGTGCGCTGGTCCATGCGCTGGATCGTGCTGAGCTTCCAGTCCTTGACCTCAAGCACCAGCAGGCCCCGGCTAGGGTGGAAGACGATGAAGTCAGGGTGGCGGGTCTTCTCGCCGATGGCGACGTCGTACCAGCACAGATAGTCGTCTTCCAGCTTGGCTTCGAGCCGCTCCGCGAAGCGTCTTTCCCCACCTGTCATGCGCGACGTGACCGAGCCAAGCGCGGGAATCAGCGTTGCCATAGCCTTCTTGTCTTTGTTTGTGGAAAGCTGCGCGCCTTGCTACGTACCGCCGCGGACCCAGTGCGGCCACAAGATGCTGCAGGCATTGATCTGGGCCGATTGTAAATACAATAGAATCGAAAATATAGACTTTCTGCGCGTCTTGGCGTTTTCGGTATTTTGGCGGGGGCGGAAGCGCCGGATTGACGTGCGCGGAATGAGACGGCCGCCAGGCCGCTCGGATCGATCTTCGCCCGGGTCTTCGCCGGCTTGCATCGCCTGGCGACGCAGGCAAAGCCAGCAGGCTGCGCGTGAGGGAGCCTGGCTTAGCCCTGCGCAGGCTCCAGTTCGCGCCACGCCAAAAACAGGCGCGTATCGAACTCCAGCTGGTGGTACGCCGGCTCCATGTATTCGCACAGGCGGTAGAACGCCTTGTTGTGATCGCTTTCCTTCAGGTGAGCGAGCTCGTGCACCACGATCATGCGCAGGAACTCGGGCGGTGCTTCCTTGAACAGCGACGCCACGCGGATTTCCTTCTTGGCCTTGAGCTTGCCGCCTTGCACGCGCGAGATGGCGGTGTGCAGCCCGAGCGCGCGATGGACCACGTCGATCTTGGCGTCGAACGCGACTTTATGGATCGGCGGCGCGGTGCGCAGGAATTCCTGCTTCAGCTCGGCGGTGAAGTCGTACAGCGCGCGGTCGGTCTGTACGGTGTGCCGCGCGGGATATTTCTTCGCCAGGTGCTCGCCCAGGCGATTKGCGGCCACCATCTGGCGCACCTGGTCGAGCACGCCGTCGGGATATGCGGCGAGAAAGCGCAGCGGATCCTTCACGCCGGGGCGCCACGTCTCGCTGGTGGGCGCGGGGGTGCTACGGGTGCTCAATGGTGATGGTGGTGATGGTGGGCCCAGCTGCCRTCGACCGAGCTGACGAAGGACTCCACGGCGTCCTTGTCGCCGGTGGCGTGGCGCACCATTTCACCGCACTTGCAAAAGCCCTGGTACGGCGTGATGTGCGAGCAGGCGGACACCTTCTGCAGGAATAGCGTGACTGGCTTGGTGCACTTCTTGCACTTGAAGGTGAGGGTGCGGGCGGGTTTGCTCATGGGATCGGGCTTGGAGGCGGAGTGGTTCGAATGCGACATTGCCGGGCGCGCGGGCTCACGGCAGGATAACTTCGCATTTTAGCCTGCCATGGCCCCACGCGTCCTGGCTGCCGCCATGCGGCTATTCCGGCTATTCCTTCACCGCGCCCGTCATGCCCGACACGTAGTACTCCACAAAGAACGAGTACACCAGCGCCACCGGCAGCGAACCCAGCAAGGCACCCGCCATCAGCGCGCCCCAGTGGTAGACGTCGCCTTCGATCAGTTCGGTGACGATTCCCACCGGCACCGTCTTCACCTCCGACGAGGAGATGAAGGTCAGCGCGTAGATGAACTCGTTCCACGAGAGCGTGAAGGCAAAGATGCCGGCCGAGATCAGCCCCGGCACGGCCAGCGGCAGGATGATCTTGACCAGGATCTCCCAGCGCGTGGCGCCGTCGATCAGCGCGCATTCTTCCAGCTCGTAGGGAATGGAGCGGAAGTAGCCCATCAGCAGCCAGGTGCAGAACGGGATCAGGAAGGTGGGGTAGGTGAGGATCAGCGCCCAGCGCGTATCGAACAGGCCGAGCTGGAACACGATCGATGCCAGCGGGATGAACAGGATCGAGGGCGGGATCAGGTAGGCCAGGAAGATGGCCAGGCCTACCTGTTTCGCGCCCTGGAAGCGCAGCCGCTCGATGGCATACGCGGCCAGCACGCTGGCGGCCAGCGAGGCAAAGGTGGAGATCGTGGAGACGATCACGGTATTGAGCAGCCACTCCGGGTAGGGGGTGTCGAACAGCAGCTTCTTGAAGTGGGCGAGCGTGGGCGCCATCACCCAGAACGGGTTGGCGCTGCGCATCAGGAGTTCGCCGTCCGGCTTGAAGGCAGTGATCGCCATCCAGTAGAAGGGGAACAGCAGCACGAAGACGAAGATGCCTAGCGGGATGTAGATGGTCACCCAGCGCCGCGGCATCGATTGCAGGTAGTCCATCCCCTGCGCGGTGTCTTGCTGCTCCGCTGCGGCCGTCGCTTTCATTTGTCGCCTCCCTGTTGCCAGCCGCGCCGCTGCAGGCCGAAGTATGAGAACAGGATGGCGGCCAGAAGGAAGGGCACCATCATCGTGGCGATCGCMGCGCCTTCGCCCAGCGAGCCGCCGGGAATCGCGCGCTGGAACGACAGCGTGGCCATCAGGTGCGTGGCGTTGAGCGGGCCGCCGCGCGTGAGCACATAGATCAGCTGGAAGTCGGTGAACGTGAACAGCACCGAGAAGGTCATCACCACCGCGATGATCGGCGTCAGCAGCGGCAGCGTGACATAGCGGAACTGCTGCCATGGCGTCACGCCGTCGATKGATGCGGCCTCGTACAACGTGGGCGAGATCGTCTGCAAGCCAGCCAGCAGCGAGATGGCGACAAAGGGAATGCCGCGCCAGACATTGGCCGCGATGGTAGACAAGCGCGCCAGCCATGGGTCGCCCAGGAAGTCGATATAGCGATCGATCAGCCCTAGCTTGACCAGCGTCCAGCTGATGATGGAGAACTGCGCGTCGTAGATCCACCAGAATGCCAGTGCCGACAGCGCGGTCGGCACGATCCATGGCAGCAGCACAATGGCGCGGAAGAAGGATTTGAACGGCAGGTTCTTGTTGAGCAGCAGCGCCAGCCACAGGCCCAGCGCGAATTTCACCACGCTGGCCACCACGGTGTAGAAGATCGTATTGAACAGTGCCAGCTGCGTCAGCGAGTCGCCCGCCAGGTAGCTGTAGTTGGACAGCCCGATCCATTCGCCGGTGCCGCCGATCTTGGTGTTGGTGAAGCCGAGCCATACGCCGAGGCCKAGCGGGTACGTCAGGAAAACCAGCAGCAAGAGCGCGGTGGGCAGCATGAACAGCAGCCCCAGCGCATGGCGGTTGTTCAACAGGCGGGAAATCATGGTTCACCTCGCATGGCGCACCTCGCAGGGTTCGGCTCGGCGGGCGCGGCGGTGCCGCCGCGCCCTCATCTCGCTTCAGGCGTTGGCCATTAGTTGGCCATTAGTTGGCCATTAATTGGCCACTACGTCTTGTAGTACCGCTGCGCCCGCTCCGCCGCGCGCGCCGCCGCTTCCTTCGGTGTCTTGGAGCCGCTGGCCGCTTCGGCCACCATGTCGACCACGATGTAGTCCGCCATGGCCGCGGCGGAGGCCGTGCCCAGCGGCCCGGCGTGGCCGTTGTCGAGCATCAGCGCGGCGGAGTCGCGATACACKGTGTGCTTGGGGTCGGCCGTCCAGATCGGGTTGGCCTCATAGGCCTTGAGCGGCTGGCTGACGTAACCGATGGCGGCTTCCATCCACGGGTTGTACTGCTCCGGCTCCATCATGAACTGCAGGTAGGCCTTGGCCGCATTCGGGAACTTGGAATACCTGAACAGCATCATCTGCGTGATCTGCATCAGCTCGGTGGGCCTGCCGGGCGTGCCGATGGGGAAGTGCGCGTGCTGGATGTCGCGCGCCATTTCCTGCAGCTTGGGCTCCTTCGAATTCTTGGCCGCGTAGTAGACCGAGATGCCGTTGGCAGTCAGGCTGATCTGGCCGTCGAGGAAGGCCTTGTTGTTGGACGGGTCCTGCCACGACAGCGTGCCGGGCACGAAGGTKGCGTAGAGCTGTTTGGCATATTCCAGCGCGGCCCACGTCTCGGGCGAGTTGACCACCACCTTGCCCTTGGTGTCGACCAGCATGCCGCCGTGCGACCACAGCAGCCAGTGTGCCCAGTTGTTGCCGTCGCCCACGGCCTTGCCGAGCGCGAATCCGCAGGGCGTGTTCTTGGCCTTGAGGCCCTGGCACAGCTTGAGGAAGCCGGCAAGGTCCTTGGGGATGGTGTCGAAGCCAGCGGCTTTGACGTGGCTTTCGCGATAGACCAGCGCATTGCCGACCACGCCCAGCGGCAGGCCGATCCACTTGCCGTTGTGCGTGCCGTACTTGCGGCACACGTCGTACCAGCCGCCGTATTTGCTGCCCAGGTAGGTGGCCAGGTCGGTCAGGTCGACCAGCTTGTCGGGGTACTGCTGCGGGTCATCGAACCAGCCAACGATGACGTCCGGCCCGCTGCCGACGCTGGCCGCGACGGCGGCCTTGGGCCGCACGTCTTCCCAGCCTTCGTTGTCGACGCGTACCTCGACGCCGGTCAGCTCGGTGAACTTCTTCGTGTTGGCGTTCCACAGGTCCTCGTCGCCCTGCACGAAACGCTTCCAGCGCAGCACGCGCAGCTTGGCGCCGGCCTCCGGCTTGTACTGCAGTGCAGCCGGCGCGGCGAAGGCATGGCCGCCGATCGCCGTGGTGGCGGCAACGGCCGCCGTGGACACCAGGAAATCGCGTCTCGTGAAGTTGCTCGGTGTGCTCATCGCTTTGTCTCCTCCGTGGTCAGGGGCTCCGCCCCGTGCTGGTCATGCCTGCTTCCCGGATCGTCCGCCGGTGCCGCCGGGCCGCGCTGCAATAGCGTCTGGCCCGAGTCGGCATCGAACAGATGCGTGTGCTGGTGGTCGGGCACCAGGTTCAGGATGTCGCCCGCGGCGAAGTCATGGCGCTCGCGGAAGATCGAGATGAACTCCGCCTCGCAGAAGCGGGAATAGATCTCGGTGTTGGCGCCGGTGGGCTCGACCACTGACACGCGCGTTTGCAGGCCCTGGCCCGGCGTGCCCAGGATCAGGTGCTCGGGCCGCACGCCGTAGATCACGCGCTGGCCGTCGGTGCCGGCAGCGGCATCGAAGCGCGCAGGCGCCGGCAGGCGCGTGCCATCTGGAAACTCGACTGCGGGATCGCCGCCGCTGCGGCGCAGCACGCCGGGCAGGAAGTTCATCGCCGGGGAGCCGATAAAGCCAGCCACGAAGAGGTTGTCGGGATGGTCGTAAAGCTCCAGCGGCTTGCCGCGCTGCTCCACGCGGCCGTCGCGCATCACCACGATCAGGTCGCCCATGGTCATGGCCTCGATCTGGTCGTGCGTGACATAGACCGAGGTGGTGCGCAGGCGCTGGTGCAGTTCCTTGATCTCCGCGCGCATCTGCACGCGCAGCTTGGCGTCCAGGTTGGAGAGCGGCTCGTCGAACAGGAACACCTGCGGATCGCGCACGATGGCGCGGCCCATGGCCACGCGCTGGCGCTGGCCGCCCGAGAGCTGGCGCGGGTAGCGTTCCAGCAAACTGTCCAGGCCGAGGATGGCGGATGCCTTGGCCACTTTGCGCCGGATCTCGTCCTTGTCGCCCTTGGCGAGCTTGAGCGAGAAGGCCATGTTGTCGTAGACCGTCATATGCGGGTATAGCGCATAGTTCTGGAACACCATGSCGATRTCGCGCTCCTTTGGCGGCAGGCGGTTGACCACGCGGTTACCGATGGCGATCTCGCCGGTGGTGATCTCCTCCAGTCCGGCGATCATGCGCAGCAGCGTGGACTTGCCGCAGCCCGATGGCCCCACCAGCACGGTGAACTGGCCATCGGCAATATCGATGTCCACGCCGCGGATGACCTGCGTGCTGCCGAAGTATTTCTGGATGCCGCGAATCTGGACCGATGCCATGCGTGGTGTCTCCGTGAGCCGCTTATGCCCGTTCGTGCCGGGGGCGGCAGTTCGTCGCGATTGGATTGCCGTAGTGATTCGTGGGTCGGCAGCGTGTCTCAGTGGTTGTCCTTGGGCACCGCGGCGCCGCTCTTGCCCACCAGGAAATCCATGTCGGCGCCCAGGTTGGCCTGCTGCACATGCTCGACATACAGGCGCGTCCAGCCGCGTTCCATCGGCAGCGCGGGCGCCTGCCACGCGGCGCGGCGGCGCTGCAGCTCCGCCTCATCGACATGCAGGTGCAGCTTGCGCGCGGCCACGTCGAGCTCCACCATGTCGCCGTCCTTCACCAGTGCCAGCGGGCCGCCGGCCGCTGCCTCGGGCGCCACATGCAACACCACCGTGCCGTAGGCCGTGCMGCTCATGCGTGCATCCGATACACGGACCATGTCGGTGATGCCCTTGCGCAGCACCTTGGGCGGCAGCGGCATATTGCCGGCTTCGGCCATGCCGGGGTAGCCGCGCGGGCCGCAGTTCTTCAGCACCAGCACGCAGGTCTCGTCGACGTCGAGCGATTCATCGTCGAGCCGCTTGTGCATGTGCTCGCTGTTCTCGARTACCACGGCGCGGCCGGTGTGCTTGAGCAGTGCCGGCGTGGCGGCCGACGGCTTGATCACCGCGCCATCGGGGCACAGGTTGCCGCGCAGCACAGCGATGCCGGCGTTGGCCTTGAAGGGCGCGCCGAAGGCGTGGATGACTTCGCGGTTCCAGTTGGGCGCGTCCTTGCAGTTGTCCCACAACGTCTTGCCGTTGACGGTGAGCGTGTCGCGCGCAAGCACCGATTCCAGCTCGCGGATCACCGCGGGCAGGCCGCCCGCGTAGTAGAAGTCTTCCATCAGGTGGCGCCCGGATGGCTGCAGGTCGAGCAGGCACGGCAGCTCGTGGCCCAGCGCATCCCAGTCTTGCAGCTTGAGCTCGACGCCGATGCGCCCGGCGATGGCCAGCAGGTGGATCACGGCATTGGTCGAGCCGCCGATGGCCGCGTTGACGCGGATGGCGTTCTCGAACGCATCGCGGGTCAGGATCTTCGACATCACCAAGTTGTCCTTCACCATCTCCACGATGCGGCGCCCCGACGCGCGTGCCAGCACATTGCGGCGGCCATCCACGGCGGGAATCGCCGCGTTGCCGGGCAAGCTCATGCCCAGCGCTTCCACCATGCTGGCCATGGTCGACGCGGTGCCCATCGTCATGCAGTGGCCGTGCGAGCGGTGCATGCAGCTCTCGGCCTCGAAGAAGTCCTCCTGCGACATCTGGCCGGCCCGCACTTCCTCCGACATCTTCCACACATCGGTGCCGGAGCCCAGTTCGCCGCCGCGGAACTTGCCGCTCAGCATGGGGCCGCCGGAGACGCCGATGGTGGGCAGGTCGCACGAGGCCGCGCCCATCATCAGCGCGGGCGTGGTCTTGTCGCAGCCCATCAGCAGCACCACGCCATCGATCGGGTTGCCGCGAATCGATTCTTCCACGTCCATGCTGGCCAGGTTCCGGAACAGCATGGCGGTGGGGCGCAGCATGGTCTCGCCCAGCGACATCACCGGGAATTCAAGCGGGAAGCCGCCGGCTTCCCACACGCCGATCTTGACCTGTTCGGCCAGTGTGCGGAAATGCGAGTTGCAGGGTGTGAGTTCGGAGTAGGTGTTGCAGATGCCGATGACCGGACGGCCATCGAACTGGTCGTGAGGAATGCCGCGGTTCTTGAGCCACGAGCGATAGATGAAGCCATCGCGGTCGAGGCGGCCAAACCAGGCCTGGCTGCGACGCGTGAGGGGCGTCGGCTTGTCGTCGTTCAYTCGGGTCTCCTGCGTCATTGCGGGGGCCGCGTAGCGACGGCTGGCGCGTAAGCGCTACGTGTGCTGATGCCCGCTTTCTTGTGCGCTGCAGATACGGATGCCCACGACCGATTGCACTGCCTTGCCGCATGCATGCCGAGTGAGCGGAGTCTAGTTCACGAGTCCGGACAGGTAAACTGGTATTACCAATTAGTGGTCTTTACCGATGCCGCCGGGCATGCTGCAGCGCGCGATGAATCCGCCTGGACATTCGCTGGCGCGCTGCCTAGACTCCAGCCGGCTGGACAAATGGTCAATCCAATTTCGCCAGACGCTCGCTCGGGCTGCACATGMCTATCCATTCGATCGAACCGCAACGCCTGTACCGCCAGATCAGCGCACAGTTGCGCACGCTGATCCAGGCCGGCGAATTTCCGGCGGGCTCGCGCCTGCCAGCGGAGCGGGATTTGTCGGTGCAGCTCGGCGTGAGCCGCCCATCGCTGCGCGAGGCGTTGATCGCGCTCGAGGTTGAGGGCTATATCGAAGTGCGCATGGGCTCCGGCATCTATGTGTGCGAGCCGCCGTCATCCGTCGACGCGGGCTTCGACCTGTCCGGCGAGGAAGGGCCGCTCGAGCTGATCCGCGCACGAGCCCTGGTGGAAGGCGAGGTCGCCGCGCTGGCGGCCCGGAGCGGGCGCAAGGCCCAGTTCGATGCGATCGAGGAGGCCATCGCGCAGATGGCCGCCGAAGCCGCCGCCGGCATCAAGCCGCTCGATGCGGACCGCTTGTTCCATGTGCGGGTGGCGCAAGCCACCGGCAACAGCGTGCTGGTGGGCGTGGTGCGCCGGCTCTTCGACTTGCGCCTCGGGCCGCTGTTCGATCAGCTGAACAGCCACTTCGAGACGCCGGAGGTCTGGGCCCAGGCCATCGCCGAGCATCGCGAAGTCCTGGCGGCACTGCGCCGCAAGGATCCGGAGCTGGCGCGCGTGGTCATGCAGCGGCATACGGACATCGCTTACCGCCGCCTGACCTCCAGCCTGACCCGTGCGCGCAAGCGCGCAGCCGTCACGCCGGGCGCCGTGCCACGCGCCAGGAAGGCGTGCTGACGGGCCTTGTGCTGACCGGCTTTGCTACACTTGGCCGATTCCCCCCAATTTCACCCGGATCCGCATGGCACAGTACGTTTTCACCATGAACCGCGTGGGCAAGATCGTCCCGCCCAAGCGTCACATTCTCAAGGACATTTCCCTGTCCTTCTTCCCGGGCGCCAAGATCGGCGTGCTGGGCCTGAACGGCTCGGGCAAGTCGACCGTCCTGAAGATCATGGCGGGCCTCGACAAGGAAATCGAGGGCGAAGCCACGCCCATGCCCAACCTGAACATTGGCTACCTGCCGCAGGAGCCGCAGCTCGATCCCGAGCAAACCGTGCGCGAGTCGGTGGAAGCCGCGMTGGGCGGCGTGTTCGAAGCCCGCAAGAAGCTCGACGAGATCTATGCGGCCTATGCCGAGCCGGACGCGGATTTCGACGCGCTGGCCGCGGAGCAGGCCAAGTACGAAGCCATCCTGGCGGCCAGCGACGGCAACAACGCCGAGCTGCAGCTGGAGATCGCGGCTGATGCGCTGCGCCTGCCGGCCTGGGACGCCAAGGTGGGCAACCTGTCGGGTGGCGAGAAGCGCCGCGTGGCACTGTGCCGCCTGCTGCTGTCGCGCCCCGACATGCTGCTGCTCGACGAACCCACCAACCACCTGGATGCGGAATCGGTGGAATGGCTGGAGCAGTTCCTCACGCGCTTCCCCGGCACCGTGGTGGCGGTGACCCACGATCGCTACTTCCTCGACAACGCGGCCGAGTGGATCCTGGAACTGGACCGTGGCCACGGCATTCCCTGGAAGGGCAACTACAGCTCCTGGCTGGATCAGAAAGAAGCCCGCCTGAAGCAGGAAGAGTCGAGCGAGTCGGCCCGCCAGAAGGCGTTGCACAAGGAACTGGAATGGGTGCGGCAGAACCCCAAGGGGCGTCAGGCCAAGTCCAAGGCACGTCTCGCGCGCTTTGACGAACTGAATAGCCAGGAATACCAGAAGCGCAACGAAACCCAGGAAATCTTCATCCCCGCGGGTGAGCGCCTGGGCAACGAGGTGATCGAGTTCAACGGCGTGAGCAAGGCCTATGGCGACCGCCTGCTGATCGACGACCTCAGCTTCAAGGTGCCGCCCGGCGCCATCGTCGGCATCATAGGCCCCAACGGCGCCGGCAAGTCGACCTTCTTCCGCATGCTCACCGGCAAGGAACAGCCGGACAGCGGCGAGATCAAGGTCGGCCCGACCGTGAAGATGGCCTACGTGGACCAGAGCCGCGATGCGCTCGACGGCAGCAAGACCGTGTTCGAAGAGATCTCCGGCGGCGCCGACGTGCTGACGGTCGGCCGCTACGAAACGCCGTCGCGTGCTTACATCGGCCGCTTCAACTTCAAGGGCTCGGACCAGCAGAAGCACGTGGGCACGCTCTCGGGCGGCGAGCGCGGACGCCTGCACCTGGCCAAGACGTTGATCTCCGGCGGCAATGTGCTGCTGCTCGATGAACCGTCCAATGACCTCGACGTGGAAACGCTGCGCGCGCTGGAAGACGCGCTGCTGGAGTTCGCCGGTTGCGTGATGGTGATCTCCCACGATCGCTGGTTCCTGGACCGGATCGCCACCCACATCCTGGCCTTCGAAGGCGAGTCGCATGTGGAATTCTTCCCCGGCAATTACCAGGAATATGAGGCGGACAAGAAGCGGCGCCTGGGTGAGGAGGGGGCTAAGCCTAAGCGGATTCGCTATAAGCCTATTGTTCGGTAAGGGGAGAGAGGGGGCGGTTGTGGTCTTTGAACTGCAACTGCAACTTCAGCTGCAACTGCTTAACGTCAAGGGCAACTGCAGTTTCACC
>NZ_JBFTSF010000119.1:0-17967 GCF_056399905.1 Cupriavidus sp. 01L46 | reverse complement strand
GTGCTATCGGCGTCCGGCTAGGCCATCCATGGCCTGTGCTAGCGTAGCGGTGTTAGCGGCGTCCAAGCCATACCCGCCCGTTGCGGTCGCGGTGACCAATGACGTGGTGGGCTAGCGAAGCCCTTTGCCGATCAATCAGGTCAATCAGGTTTGTCGCGAAGGGGCGGCGGACTCTACAATCAAGCCATCGACCGTGCGGTGTGCATGTCCTTTCAGGCAGACGTTTGCTGTGCGCAGGGTTCCGGGGCACTGGTTTGGCCGGATGCCGTTTACCGCGTGCAACGCATAGGATAGGAGTAGGGGATGGCTAAACGCGAACGTGCTGCCAGGGCCTTGCAGGACGAGGTGAGCCGGCGCATCCAGCGCATTGATGACATTGTGGAGGACGGCGCGAAGATCCGGGTGCCGGCACCGCAAGCGCATGCGCGCGATGCGCGCGGGCGCAACTGGGATATGAAGGCCTTCGGCAATGCCGCGGGTTATGAGAGGAGTATCCGGGCCGTGGTGGACAAGGCGCGTGACGAGTTCGACCTGGCCGAGGTGCCGGGCCAGCAGAGCGCCGATCCCTTTGCCACTCCGCCCTCGCTGGAGTGAGCGTTTCGTTGGAGTAAGGCATGCACGCTTGCGATCTCTGCCATCTTCTCGTTGGTGCGCCGACCACGGTGGAGCCGCATGAGAACCTGGCCGCATCGGGTGCGGGCGCACTCGGCATGGACATCAACTCGCGCTGGGTGGACCGGCCTTGGCGCTGCACGGCCTGCGGCGCCTGGATGTTCCAGAATGCCGCCCACGGCGAGCCGCCCAATGTCTGGCGCATGGGGCGCCGCCCACAGGATCGCCCGCAGGACCGGACCTAGGCCCGGCAGCCCCTGGCCCCGGCTGGCCGGACGTTGCGCTGCGGCATGCTACGATGGCCGGCAAAGGGAGACGCAATGAATGAATCCAGAACACAGCATTACCGGGGCTACGTGATATTGATCTCGGTACAGCAACATGAGCGCGGATGCCTGGTGAGTGCTTCGATCGTCCAGGAGGCCAAAGGCGCGGTGCGCAATCCGTCACCGCTGCAGTCGTGGGTGGGGCATGAGCAGGGCGAACTCATGGAAGTCGCTGACCGGGCGCAGGCACGCGCTTGCCGGCTGATCGATGCGACGGTGGACCATGTTGCCTATGCCGCAAGCTGACTGATTGATCCTGGTGGCCTGCCTGGCCTTCCTGGCCATGCATTGGCTCGGGCAGAAGTTTCGTCGGCCAGCCTACATGGCGCGGGATCGCTGTCGTTAATCCGGGTATGAACTCATTCGATGCTTCCGAAGAATCCGCCGCAAATGCCGATGCCATGGGGTGGGGTTCGTCACCGCCYCATGTGCTGGCCGCGGTGCTCAACACCGCTCTGGCCGCCGAGGACCTGAACGGCTTTGCCGCGCTATTGTCCGACATGGCCCGCGATCGTGGCCTCAAAGGYGCGCGTGGCTCGCACCAGTCCATCTACGACATGCCCTATGCCAGCTTGTTGCCGCGCCAGCAGCATCTGCTGGCGGATGCGTTCGAGCTGCTCATCCGCCTGGGCCTGGAGTTGCAGCCGCGCAGGCCACGCATGCTCGGCGGCAGCCCTGGGAGTCTTCTGGCACACGGCAGCCACGAGATCCCCACCGACTAGAGGCCACGATCTKAGTGGCCGTGCGCCTGGCGCGCTGCGTGCGCCATGGAGGACACAGCGGCGAGGCCGCGTGCTAGCATCTCGCGAAAACAGGGTGATGGCAGAGCATGGCCGCTAGCCCTGATCAACCAGATCGCCGCCCCGACGGCGACGTATCACCCGGCCAGATGCCGATCCCGGCCGGGCGATGATGCTGACACGGCACGCGCGCACGGCCGTGGTGTTCGAGGGGAGCGATCGCGTGTTGTGGAGGTTGCAATGAACGAAGACGAGCCTTTCGGGGTAGTGTTCGAGGATTTCCGCGTCATCTGGGTGGCCGAGCGTTTGCAGGATGGCTCATGGACGGCGCGCTATTGCTGGAGTCCGGGTACGTCGGAGGCATCCGGCAAGGCGCTCCAGGCGGCAGTGCTCAGCGGCAAGTCCAAGCGGCTGCTGGGCGATTTCAAGACCGAAGAGGAGACCATCGACGCCATCAAGGCGGCGGTGCTGCTCGAGGCGAAATGGGGCCGGTGAGTCCCGGCTCAAAGCCTAAGGTCCAAAAGGGGCCTTAGGCCAAATATGGCCTATGGCTTGGAAAGCTCCGGCAGCACGACGCTGCTCCATTTCCACGTCCATATGCCTTGGCGCGTCAGGCCAATGAGAATGCGGTCGCCATTGTCCTTGGTGGCCGAGGCTTCCACGGTGTTCAGCGCCCGATAGGACAAACTGTACTTGAGCGCGTCCTTGGCGGCTTCCTCCTTGGCGGACCCCGCTGGTTCGCCCTTGTTTTCCGCAGGTGCGGGGGCAGGGCGCGCGGGGGGGGCTGGCTGCGGCGCCGTGGCGGGCTTCTCGCCGGCCATGAGCGCCATGACGCCGGCGGGCGACACCATGGCGTCGATCATGGTGTTGATGACCGCCTGGCCGATGGCCTGCCCGATGCCGGCAAAGGGCATGTTCTGCAAGGCGGACGTGCCGAGCTTTTGCTGCAGGGACAACGTCAGCTGCGCCTTCAGGCTCTCGCGCAGGGCCGGATAGTCGACATAGCGGGAGAACTTGTCGGCATCGCGCGTTTCGATGGCAGAGCGCATCTGGTAGAGCGCCCAGTAGGGGCTGGCGTAGCTGGTGGCAGCGACGACGATCGCCGCGGCAATCGCGGCTTTGACGGGTTTGTTCATCGGAGATCCGGTGCAAGCGCGCTGGCTAAGGCCCCCATTGTCGCCAATCGGTCGCGCCCGCGTCTACCCGGCTTGCTGGCTGCGTTCCAGCAAGCCGATTTCCCGTACCGCCACCGACAGCATCGACAAGCCGGCCGCGCCCGATGCGCGCTGATCCGCCAGCATGCGCGAGAAACGCTCGATCTGCGCCTGGCGCCCGCCGCGCCATGCCTCGATCAGCTGTGCTGGCGTATCCAGTGCCTGTGGCTGCGCCAGCACGCTGACCGTGAGCGCGCGCTTGAGGCGGCCGAGGTCTTCGAGCGTCGTGGTGCGTGCCAGCAGGTCCCAATGGCTGTCGGCTGGCAAAGCCAGGGCGCGTTCGCGCAGCCAGCCAAAACTGAACTCCGTATCGAGCGCGAAATAGACGCCCGCTACCAGCGCCAGGCTGCGCTGCGTGGCCGCCGCCACCTCGGCGATATCCAGTGCCGCCGCGGAGATCTCTCCCGCGGCTACGCGCAGGGCCAGTTCATCATCCACGCCGGACTGGCTCAGGTCCTGCCGCCATTGCGCCAGCGCGGCGGCCTCCGGCCCGGCCAGCAGTGCGGGTAGCTGGGGTGTGAGCCAGGCCGCGGCTTCGGCGTAGCGCGCGCTGTCGCCATCGGCGGGGCCGCCCGCGTGCGGATGCCGCAGGAACCACAGGCTGGCGTGTTCCAGCAGCCGTCCCACGGCGGCGAACATGCGCGCCTGCACGTCATCGCCGACCTGGTTGTCCAGCGCGTCGATGCGCAGCCAGAGCGGGTCCAGGCCGAACACGTCGCGCGCAATCAGGCAGGCGCGTACGATGTCCGCGGGCCGCGCGTCGGTTTCTTCCTGCATGCGGTGGACAAAGGTCGCGCCGATGCGGTTGACCAGCGTGTTGGTGAGGTGCGTGGCCAGGATCTCCCGGCGCAAGGGATGGCGCAGCATGGTGTCGGCGTGCCGCTCGCGCAGCGGCTGCGGGAAATAGGCGGGCAGGAGKCCGGCCACCAGCGGGTCCTCTGGCAGCGCGGACGTGAGCAGCTCGTCGTACAGCCACATCTTGCTGTAGGCCAGCAGCACCGCGCGCTCGGGCGAGGTGAGGCCCAGTCCGGCGGCCTTGCGCTCACCCAGTTCGTCCTCGGTCGGGAGGAATTCCAGCGCGCGCTTGAGGCGGCCTGCGCGCTCCAGCCACCGGATCAGCCGGCCCTCCGCGTCGAGCAGCGCCGCAGCGGTGCGCCCGGCAACCGACAGTGCCTGGCTTTGGTAGTAGTTGTCCTCGAGCACCAGCAAGCCGACTTCCTCAGTCATTTCCGCGAGCAGCTTGTTGCGTTGCTTCTCGGTCATCTCGCCGTCCGCCACCACCAGCCCCAGGAGGATCTTGATATTGACCTCATGGTCGGAGCAATCGACGCCGGCAGAGTTGTCGATCGCATCGGTGTTGATGCGCCCGCCATTGAGCGCGAACTCGATGCGGCCAAGCTGCGTGAAGCCAAGGTTGCCGCCTTCGCCCACCACCTTGCAGCGCAGCTCGGCGCCGTTGACGCGCACCGCGTCGTTGGCGCGATCGCCCACTTGCAGATGGCTCTCGCGGCTGGATTTGACATAGGTGCCGATGCCGCCGTTATAGAGCAGGTCGACCTGCGCCAACAGGATCGCGTGGACCAGTTCGGCGGGCGAGAGCACGGTTGCGCTGATGCCAAGCCTCGCCTGCACCTCCGGCGTGATCGCGATGGTCTTGGCGGTGCGCGGAAACAGCCCGCCGCCGGCGGAGACCAGGCTCATGTCGTAGTCCGCCCAGCTCGAGCGCGGCAACTCGAACATGCGCTGGCGCTCGCGCAAGCTGGCGGCGGGGTCAGGGTTGGGGTCGAGGAAGATATGGCGATGGTCGAACGCGGCCACCAGCTTGATATGGGGCGACAGCAGCATGCCGTTGCCGAACACGTCGCCCGACATGTCGCCGATGCCGGCGACGGTGAAGTCCGTGGACTGGATGTCGACGCCCATCTCGCGGAAATGGCGCTTGACCGATTCCCAGGCGCCGCGCGCCGTGATGGCCATCTTCTTGTGGTCATAGCCGACCGAGCCGCCCGAGGCAAACGCGTCGCTGAGCCAGAAGCCGTACTCCGCGGAGATTGCGTTGGCGTAGTCGGAGAAGCTGGCCGTGCCCTTGTCGGCGGCGACCACCAGATAGGGGTCATCGCCATCTTCACGCACCACTTCCGGCGGCGGCACCAAGGTGCCGGCGACGCGGTTGTCGGTAACGTCGAGCAGGCCGCGCAGGAAGGTCTGGTAGCAGGCAATGCCTTCTTGCAGGAAGGCGTCGCGGTCGTTCGCTGGCGGCGGGCGCTTGACCACGAACCCGCCCTTGCTGCCCACCGGCACGATCACCGTGTTCTTCACCATCTGGGCCTTCATCAGCCCCAGCACCTCGGTGCGGAAATCCTCGCGCCGGTCGGACCAGCGCAGGCCGCCGCGCGCCACCGGGCCGCCGCGCAGGTGCACGCCTTCGACGCGCGGGGAGTAGACCCAGATCTCGAACATCGGGCGCGGCTCGGGCAGGCCGGGCACCAGCGCGGGGTTGAACTTGAACGACAGGTAAGGGCGCGGCCCGCCGTCGGGGTCGTGGCGGAAATAGTTGGTGCGCACCGTGGCGTTGATCACGCCCAGGAACAGGCGCAGGATGCGGTCTTCGTCGAGGTTGGGCACCTGGTCCAGTTCTGTGCCGATGGCTTGCTGCAGGCGCTCGCAGCGCGCGGCGCGGGCGGCTTGCGTGGCGGGGTCGAAGCGTGCGACGAACAGTTCCACGAAGCGCGAGGCGATAGCCGGGTTGCCGGTCAGCGCACGCTCGATATACGCATCGCTGAAGGTCGACCCGACCTGGCGGAGGTAGCGGGCATAGGCGCGCAGGATGGTCACGTCGCGCGCGGCGAGCTCGGCACGCAGCACCAGGCGGTTGAAGTCGTCGTTCTCGATCTCGCCGTTCCAGGCGCGCGCGAAGGCGTCCTCGAACAGCGCCTTGATGCGCGCGATATCGGCGCCAAGGTCGATGCCGGCCGCGACCCCATCGGCCATTTCCAGTCCGAAATCATGGACCCACACCGGCGCCGCGCCATTGGGCTCGATCAGGTAGGGACGCTCTTCGTCCACGCGCACGCCAAGGTGCTCCAGCATCGGCAGGCTGAGCGACAGCGCGATCGGCGCGCGCGCGCGGTAGACCTTGAAGCGGAATGCGCCGGGCGCGGCTTCGATGGGCCGGTACAGGTTCATGGCGATGCCGCCGGTGGCCTGTGCCGCCTCCATCAGCTCGATGTCCCGCACGGCGATGCGGGCCGGGTAGTCCTCGCGGTAGCCTGCCGGGAAGGAGTCGCCGTAGCGGCGCAGCAGGCGGTTGCCTTGCTCCTCGCCGGTGCTGTCGAGCAGGGCGGCGGCAAGGTCGTCCTGCCAGCGGCGGGCGGCTTGTACGATGCGCTCTTCCAGCTCGTCCGGGTTGATCTCGGGCATGGTGCCAGGCTCGCCGCGCACGATCAGCTGGATGCGCGCGAGCGGCGACTCGGAGAGTTGCGGCGTGAACTCGCAGCTGTTGCCGCAAAAGGCGGTCATCAGCAGCTTCTGGATGCGCTGGCGCAGATCCGTGTTGTACTTGTCGCGCGGCACGAACACCAGGCAGGAGACGAAGCGGTCGAAGCGGTCGCGCCGCACGAACAGGCGGATGCGCTGATGCTCCTGCAGGCGCAAGATGCCCAGCGTGATGTGGAACAGTTCGTCTTCCTCGGCCTGGAACAGTTCGTCGCGCGGGTATTGCTCGATGATGGTCACCAGCGATTTGTAGAGATGACCCTTGGTCAGGAAGCCCGCGCGCGCCAGGATGTTGGCGAACTTGCGCCGCAAAAGCGGGATGTCCTCGCACGACATCATGTAGGTCGTGGAGGTGTACAGGCCTACGAAGCGCCGCTCGCCAAAGAGCTTGCCGTTGGCGTCCGTCAGCTTGATACCGATGTAGTCCAGGTAGCCGGGCCGGTGCACGGTGGAGCGCGAATTGGCTTTGGTCACGAAGATCGGTGACTTGTCTTCGATGACCGAGGTGGCCGCCGCGGGCAGCTCGGTCAGTGTGTCCTCCTCGGGCGGGCGCAGGCTTTCGCTCAGGATGCCGGCGCCGGAGCCGGGCACGCCGCGCAGGTAGAAGCGGTCGTTCTGGGTGACCAGTTCATAGTCGCGTTGGCCGAGGAAGGTGAAATGCTCGTCCAGCATCCACTGCAGGAAGGCGCAGGCTTCCTGTGTATCCGGCTGGTTGCCATCCGGGCGCTGCGCCAGCGTGTCGATGGTGGCGCGGGTGATGGCGGTCATCGCCGGCCAGTCTTGCACCGCGGCGCGCACGTCGCCCAGCACGCGGGCAATGCCGTTGCGCAAGGCCTCCTGCGTGGCGGTGTCGCCGCAGCGGTCCACTTCGAAATGGATGAAGGATTCGAGCCGGGGACCGCCGGCGGGCTCGCTCGTGGTGGTGTCGCCCTCGCCACCCAGGCCCACCTTGGCGATGGTGCCGTCCGTGTTGCGCCAGACCCGGAAGACCGGGTGGATCGCGGAATGCAGGGCCAGCCCCAGCCGGTTGATCTCCATGGTAACGGAGTCGACCAGGAACGGCATGTCGTCGTTGACGATCTCCACCACCGAGTGGTCGGAGTGCCAGCCATGCTGCTCGAGGTTGGGGTTGTAGRCGCGCAGCCGCGCATTGCCCGGGACAAAGCGCTGGGCGGTCTGCCAGTGCGCCATGACCGCGCCATAGAGATCGGCCACGTTCCGCTTGAGCAGGTCTTCGGCGTCGGCCAGGTCGTAGTAGTGCCGCAGGAATGGCTCGGCCTGGACGAACATGTCGCCGGGCAGGCGGCCCTGGGCGAACTGCATCAGGTCGGCCAGCAACTGGGCCTGTCGCGCTTCGCTTTCCGCCAGCATGGTGTCTCCCCCAGACGGCTGTTTTTGGCAGTCCGTTGCCGGCACAGGCACAGGCACTGCGTGACGCGCGTCGTGCGTTGCCTGCGTCCTTCCAGCATGACCGTGCTAACTACTGTAGAGCATAAAGGGCGGCACCGCGCACAATCTGCGCGGGCTGGTCTTGTCCGCTCCGGGCTGGCGCGGGCATTGGGATGTATGAGATTTACGACTGGTTTTCATGATTTTATATCGTCGCAGGAATGTGCTTGCGGTGGCTACACTGCCTGTCTGCGCCTTACCCGCCGGTAGGAAGCGCGAGCCGAACTGGGCGTCTGGCCTTGCCGCGGCGCGCGGCGCGGCCTCACTGGCCGGGACGGGCATCATGGAGACATAAGATGTACAAGGAACGTATCCGGCTGGCCAGCCTGCTCGACAAGGTCATGCCGGCCGAGGCCGCGGCGGCGATGATCCRGGACAGCATGACCGTGGGCATGAGCGGTTTCACCCGCGCCGGCGACTGCAAGGCGGTGCCGCAAGCGCTGGCCAAGCGCGCGTCGCACGAGCCGCTGCGCATCACGCTGATGACCGGCGCCTCGCTGGGCAACGATACCGACAAGATGCTGGCCGAGGCCAACGTGCTGGCGCGGCGCCTGCCGTTCCAGGTGGATGCCACCTTGCGGCGCAAGATCAACGCGGGCGAGGTGATGTTCATCGACCAGCACCTGTCCGAAACCGTGGAGCAGCTGCGCGGGCGCCAGATCGCGCCGGTAGACGTGGCGGTGGTGGAAGCGGTTGCGATCACCGAATCCGGCGGCATCGTGCCGTCGACTTCGGTCGGCAACTCCGCGAGCTTCGCGATGCTGGCGCAGAAGGTGATCGTCGAAATCAACCTCGGTATGCCGGCCGGCCTGGAAGGCCTGCACGACATCTACCTGCCAACGGCGCGGCCACATCGCCAGCCCATTCCGCTGGTCTCGGTGGACCAGCGCATCGGCTTGCCCTTCATTCCGGTGGACCCCGCGAAGATCGCCGCCATCGTGATCACGCAAAAGGACGATAGCCCGTCCAATGCGCTGCCGCCCGACCAGGAAACGCGCCAGATCGCCGGGCACCTGAACGATTTCCTGTTGCATGAAGTACGCTCAGGCCGGCTGGCGCCTTCGCTGCAGCCGCTGCAGGCCGGCATCGGCACGATCGCCAACGCCGTGCTGCATGGCCTGATCGATTCCCCGTTCCGCGATCTCACGATGTATTCGGAGGTGCTGCAGGACAGCACGATCGAGTTGCTGGACGCCGGGCGGCTGCGCTTTGCCTCTGCGTCATCAGTGACGTTGACCAGCGCCGTCTACGCGCGCTTCCTGGCAGACCTGGAGCGATACAAGGCGCGCGTGATCCTGCGCCCGCAGGAGATCAGCAACCATCCGGAGCTGCTGCGCAGGCTCGGCCTGATCACCATCAACACGGCGCTGGAGTGCGATATCTACGGCAACGTGAACTCCACGCATGTGGGCGGCACGCACATGATGAACGGCATCGGCGGGTCGGGAGACTTCGCGCGCAATGCGCATTTGTCGGTGTTCGTCACCAAGTCGATGGCAAAGGCCGGCGCCATCTCCAGCATCGTGCCGATGGTGTCCCACGTGGATCACACCGAGCATGATGTCGACATCATCGTGACCGAGCATGGCCTGGCCGATCTGCGCGGCCTGGCGCCGCGCGAGCGCGCGCAGCAGATCATCGCCAACTGCGCGGATCCGTTGTATCGGGAGTTGCTGCGTGATTACGTGACGCGCGCCACGCGCCGCGGCGGGCATACGCCGCACCTCATCGAGGAGGCGCTGGCCTGGCACGTGCGCTTGCGCGAGGAAGGCACGATGGGCGGCACGAAGGCGGCCCTGGCCGCAGCCTGAAGCGGCTTGCGCATGGACCTTCCTTGTTGTTTTCCCGCCTTCATTCCTTTGTCGGTATCCCTTATCTCTTATCCCTTGAAGATGAGCACGGCCAGCACCAGGGAGGAAGCCATTAGGATCAGCAGGTCTAGCATGATGGTCTCCGAAAGGGAKAGGTCCGGGATAGCGAATGGGTAAGCCTGCGCTACGGTTCATGCCGTAGGCGGCCTTCCGAATCCATTCTCGGACAATTCTCACATTTCCACATGCGGCGCCATCTGGCTCAGATGGCGTTTCAAGCGGGCGTTGGGCATTGCCGTGGCGATCCCGCTGCCTGATCTTGCCTGTTCCCTGCGGCCCGGATGGTGCGCTGGCGCACCATCCGGCGGGACGGGCTGCTTGCTGCCTGCCGCTTCCGTCGCGGCTTACTGCTTGGCCTTGGCGCCGTCGGTATAGGGATCGAACTTGCCGGCCTTGGCGCCGTCCGTGTACGGATCGGGCTTGCCAGCCTTGGCCCCGTCCGTATAGGGATCGGCCTTCTTCTTGGTGCCGGAAGCGTTCAGGTTCGACTTGGTCGATTTCTTCGCGCCGTCCGTGTACGGATCGAACTTGCCGGACTTGGCGGCGCTCTTGTTCGGGTCCGTCTTGTTGGTATGGGCGCCACCGTAAAGGTCGCCGCCATCGGTGTAGTTCTTCTGGGCGTGCGCCAGTTGCACGCCGCCAAAGGCGGTGAGGGCGGCGATGATCAGGGCGGGTACGGTCTTGTTGCGCATTTTCATCCTCGTGAGTAAAGCGTGGGTAGTTCGAGAGCAATGGCCACGGGCAGGGGGCATGGCCGCAAAAATGGTCGTCAGACCAGGGTGACTCTACCGACTTGGGATGACCCTGCGAAGTTAATCTTTCTTCCCACTGTATTGAACCGCTTATTGGCCTGGCCGGCTATGCGCCAGATCAAGGCAAGCGTTGTTTTCGGGGAGGGGGGCTTACGGAATGGGAAGGGGCGGGGCGGGTTTGCCGAAGGCGCGAGCCCTGGCAAAGCCCGGCTGCAGGCAGCCGGGCCGTTGCGGCATTACCGGTTACCGGTTACCGGTTACTCGAGCGTAATGTTCTGGTCGCGCGCGATCTTCTTGCGCATTTCCAGCTCGCGCTTGATCTGCGCGGCGTATTGCTGCGGCGTGTTGCCGTCAGGGTAGGCGCCGCTTTCCGCCAGGCGGCGTTTCACGTTCGGGTCCTGCAAGGTCTTCACGGCAGCGTCATGCACCTTGGCGATGATCGCGGCAGGCGTGCCGGCGGGTGCCACCAGGCCGTACCAGGCCATGTTGTTCATGTCCTTCATGCCGGCTTCGGCAAAGGTCGGCACATCGGGCAAGCCATCCACGCGCTTGGGCGCCGCCACCGCGAGGGCGCGCAGCTTGCCGGCCTGGATGTGCGGCATGGACGAGGGCAGGTTGTCGAACTGGCCGCTGACCTGGCCCGCCAGCGTGTCGTTCAGGGCGGGGCCCGATCCACGGTAGGGGATGTGGACCATGTCGGTCTTGGTCAGGAACTTGAACAGTTCGCCGTCGAGGTGGGAGATGCTGCCTTTGCCTGCCGACGCATAGCTGTACTTGCCGGGATTGGCCTTGACCAGCGCGATGAACTCCTGCAGGTTCTTGGCCGGCACCTTGGGGTTGATCGTCATCACGTTCGGCACATTGACCAGGTTGGTAATGGGCGTGAAGTCCTTGATCGGATCGTAGGGGTTGCGGGCGTTGGTGGCGGGGTTGGTCGCCATGGTGCTGACCGTTGCAATGCCGAGCGTGTAGCCATCGGGCGCGGATTTGGCCAGCGCATCGGCGCCGATCACGCCACCGCCGCCGCCGCGGTTCTCCACCACCACGACCTGGCCAAGCTCACGGCCGATGCCGTCGGCCACCGCGCGGCCCACGATGTCCGTGGTGCCGCCCGCGGCKAATGGCACGATCAGGCGGATCGGCTTGGTCGGGTAGGTTTGTGCAAAGGCGCYGTGGCACAGGCCAAGAAGGGCCAGGCAGGCTGCGCTGCCGACATTCAATACTGCTTTCAAGAGAGGCTCCCGAGGGTTCTAGGTCTAATGACGGCCCGGGCGGGCGCGGGTTGGGGCACGGCGATCTGCGTCGCGCTGCTGCCCTTGTTCCTGCTTGCCGCGGGACGCTGGAGATGTCGGATGGGTTCCGTGATGCGGAACCATGTTCCGCATTGTGCTCCAGGCGCAATTCAACCGTGAAAGCGTAGCCGGCGGAATTGGTATCAACCCGCGTATGCATCCCTGCGTGGGAGGGGATCGGCCCGTGGTTGCCACGCCCACGGAGGAGAGATCCAGCAGGATTGGCGCGCCAATGGAAAAAGCCGGAAGCATTGCTGCTTCCGGCTTTTAGAATTCGCTGGTGGGGCGTGAGTGACTCGAACACTCGACCTACGGATTAAGAGTCCGCTGCTCTACCAACTGAGCTAACGCCCCAACGAAGTCCAAGATTATAGAGGACGATTTTTGACTTTGCAATAGCTGCTTTGCTTTTAGATTTTAAATATGTGCCTGCGGCCCGAGCGCGAATTTTCGGCAGTGTTCGAGGTAGCCCACCTCATGGCTGGCGATCAGGTCCAGCACGCTGGTCCATAGCCAGGACGGCGCATCCAGCAGCCTGGAGCGATTGCGCGCCAGCTCGCCCAGCCAGCTGCGCTGGGTGGCCAGGTCCATCTGGCGCGCGTGGGCGTTGCCGACCACCTCACCCAGGTACCTCGCGACGCGGCTGGCTTCTTCCTGTGGCAGCGTTTCGATCTCCAGCTTCAGGTCCTGCGGCAGCAACTCGCGGATGAATACCGCCTTGTCGAGCAACTGCGCAGAAAGAATGCGATCGCCCAGTGCCGGCGAGAGATGGCGGGCGCCTTCCACGACCCGCTCGCCATTGCCGCGTGGCATGTTCACCTTGGGGTAGCCCGGCGCCGCAGCGTTCACCGCTTCTTTGATATCGATCAGGCAGATTTCGGGATTGGGGCTGTCATTGCTGCCAACGGACAGCAATACGGCGAAACGCAATCGTCCCAGCGAGCTGCAGCCCTTGACCCAGTAGGCGGCGTCCATCACCTCCACGCGCGCGCCTTCGTCGCGGGAGGTCAGCAGCGTGKCAAGGTGGGCGATCTCGCGCCGCTCGAAGAGGGCGCCGATTGCGCGCCGCTCGTCCGCGGCGAGCCGCCAGAACCGTTTGCCGAGTGGAATGGAGGGGGTGGTGTCCCGCAGGCGTTCGTGGGCGAGATGCTTCCATTTGCGCCCCAGGGCCTGGCGCATCACGGTACGMACCGCGGCAGGCCGGCGCGAAGTCAGGCCGGCCGCGGCATCGGGATTATCGAAAGCGCTTTCATAGCCCACCATCAGGCTTTCCAGCATGCGTGTGGTAATCACGCCGGGCAGGTCCGAGCCGCGCGCTGCGGTGGCCAGCGACAGCGCCAGGCGGATCAGGTCGTGCGCCGGGTTGCCGATCACGGTCTGGTCAAGGTCGCGGATCTGGATGTCGACGCGGCCCTGGATATCGGCGACCGGGCCAAGGTTGCCCACATGACAGTCGCCGCAGATCCAGATCGCCGGGCCCTCGGGCAGGGCGTGCGGTTGCTTGGCCTCCAGCCATTCGTAGAACTTGCGCGTGTTACCGCGCACGTATGCGTGGGCGGAGCGCGCCATCTTCAGGTTCCGGCACTGCATCAGTGCTTCCTGGCGTTTTGCCGGGCCGGGCGGGCGGGGGGCGCCCCTATGCTTTGCACCGCGCTTCGCGACGGGCTTCTTGCTGCTTGTCTTCGTGGCCATGGAAGTCGGAGCGCCGAGCGCTGGCAGGGTATCGAGGTGGGCAGGTCGCCATCGGCCGGCAACCGATGCCAGCGTACTCCATGCCGCCCGAAAAGACTGTCAGCGCAATACGGATTTCGTACGCCTTGCCAGCGGCTACAATGCGCTCGTCTTCCCAGGCGCGGCATGTCGCTGCCGCGCTGAATCCAACGCCCGAATACACCCGAATACGCCCGAATCCGGAGCCCGTCATGCACGCCAGAGTCCTGTGCTACCTCGACGAGGTGGTGAGCCGTGGTTCGATCCGCCAGGCCGCGCTGCATCTGCACGTGGCGCCGAGCGCGATCAACCGGCAGATCCTGGACCTGGAGACGGAACTGKGCGCGCCCCTGTTCGAGCGCATCAACAAACGCCTGCGCCTGACCCCGCTGGGCGAAATGGTGCTGGCGCACGTGCGCCAGACGCTGCGCGAGCACGAACTGCTGCGCAGCCGTATCGAAGCCGTGAAGGGCGTGCGCCAGGGTGAAGTCACCGTGGCGACCACGGCCGGCCTCGCCGGCTCGCTGATGCCGTCGCTGGTGCATGCCTTTCGCCAGCAGTACCYGGGCATCCTGGTGCGCCTGMTGGATCTGCCCGTGGCCGACATTGTCAGCGCTGTCGAGCGCGGCGACGTCGATCTCGGCCTTGCCTACGACCTGCCCGATATCGCCGCCTTCCGCATCCTGGCCAGCAATGACTGGCACATCGGCGCGGTGGTGGCGCCCGGGCATGCGCTGGCCGCGCAGCCGTCGACCCTGCTCAGCGAGTGCCTGGCCTGCCCGGTGATCCTGCCGGCGCCGTCGATGTCGATCCGCGCCATCCTCGATGAGGCGTTCGCGCGAGCCGCGGTCGCGGTGTCGCCGGTCACCGAGACCACTTCGACCGCGCTGATGCGCCGCCTGGTCATGCTTGGGGCCGGCATCGCCTTCCTGAATCCGCTCGACGTGCTGGAGGAGCGGGAGCGCGGGGCGCTGGCCTGGGTGCCGCTGCGCGACGGCCAGTTGCCGTGCCAGACGCTGCGGCTGGTCGCGCGCGCGCGCAATCCGCTGAGCGCCGCCGCGGAACTGATGGCCGAGCGGATTGGCGAGGGCCTGGTGGCGTTGTTTGCCGGCGTGCGTTAGCGGTGCAGCGTGCCTGGTTGTGCTGTTTTTGCGCACACCGTCGGTGGAAATCGATGCTTTGCCAAGGCCCGCCGGCGTCTTAGACTGTGTGGGCCTGGCCGCATGACGCGCCGGGTATTTTCGCCACCAACCTGAAGATCCTGCCATGCCCCTCATCCTTATCAATGCCGACATCCTGGTGACCATGGATGCGCAACGCCGCGAGATCCCGGATGGCGCGCTGGTGGCGCAAGGCCCGACGATCGAATGGGTGGGCGCCACCGCCGAGCTGCCGCCGCAATACCGCCGGCTGATCGACGAGGGCGGCGCCGAGGTGATCGATATGCGTGGCAAGGTGGTGATCCCCGGGCTGGTCAACACGCACCACCACATGTACCAGAGCCTGACCCGCGCCGTGCCGGCGGCGCAGGACGCCGAGCTGTTCACCTGGCTCACCAACCTCTATATGTTGTGGTCGCACCTGACGCCGGAAATGATCGACGTGTCGACCCGCACCGCGATGGCCGAGTTGATGTTGTCCGGCTGCACCACCACCAGCGATCACCTGTACCTGTATCCCAATGGCTCGCGCCTGGACGATTCCATTGAAGCCGCGGCGGCAATGGGCATGCGCTTCCATGCCGCGCGCGGATCCATGAGCGTGGGCCGCAGCAAGGGCGGCCTGCCGCCCGATTCGGTGGTGGAGGAGGAGCACGCCATCCTGAAGGACAGCCAGCGGCTGATCGAGCGGTACCACGACGCTTCGCGCCACGCGATGCTACGCGTGGTGGTGGCGCCGTGTTCGCCGTTCTCCGTCTCGCGCGACCTGATGCGCGAGTCGGCGCTGCTGGCACGCAACTATGGCGTGTCGATGCACACCCACCTGGCCGAGAACGATAACGACATCGCCTACTCGCGCGAGAAGTTCGGCCTCACGCCGGCCCAGTACGCGGAAGAGCTCGGCTGGGTCGGCCCCGACGTATGGCATGCCCACTGCGTCAAGCTCGATGATGAAGGCATTGCGCTGTTTGCCCGCACCGGCACGGGCGTTGCCCATTGCCCTTGCTCGAACATGCGCCTGGCGTCAGGCATTGCGCCGGTGCGCGCAATGCGCGAGGCCGGCGTGCCGGTCGGCCTGGGCGTGGATGGCAGCGCGTCGAACGATGGCGCGCACATGCTGGGAGAGGTGCGCCAGGCCATGCTGCTGCAGCGCGTGGGCTACGGGCCCGCCGCCATGAGCGCGCGCGAGGCGCTGGAGATCGCCACGCTGGGCGGCGCGCGCGTGCTGGGCCGCGATGATATCGGCGCGCTTGCGCCTGGCATGTCGGCCGATTTCGTGTCGTTCGACATGGCGCAGGTGGGCTACGCCGGTGCAGGTCACGATCCGGTGGCGGCGCTGGTGTTCTGTACGCCGGGCAATGTCGCCACCAGCGTGATCAACGGCAAGGTGGTGGTGCGCGATGGCGAGTTGCAGACGGTGGAGTTGCCGCGCGTCCTTGCGCAGCATCGCGGGCTCGCGCGTGAATTGTTCGAGCGTGCCAGGCAAGGGTGAGGCARCAATGGAATGTGCCGCGCGTGCGACCCCTCCGGAGAGGGGTCGCGGCATGTCTGTAATGTATTCACACTAGGCCTCGGGTCGTTCCCTGAACGCCCCTGACCCTTCCCCAGCCCGCCATCGATCGCGGGCTTTTTTTTGTGCGTGTTTTTCGAGGGATGAATCGCCGCAGGCGTCGGGAGGGCGGCGACAGACGTGGAGCACCAATGGAAAAAGCCGGAAGCATTGCTGCTTCCGGCTTTTAGAATTCGCTGGTGGGGCGTGAGTGACTCGAACACTCGACCTACGGATTAAGAGTCCGCTGCTCTACCAACTGAGCTAACGCCCCAACGAAGAAAAAGATTGTATCACCGTTTTTGAGTTTGTCAAACCCCCTGCGTAATTTTTCCTGCGCGAGGGTGCTCTGGAAATGCCGCGTGCGATTCCGCCGTCGTACGTGCAATGCCCGGGCAGCCTTGTCCCTTCGCCTTGCACCGAACTCAGGCATTCACGCCGCGGGAACTCGCCCGGGGTTTCGGCAGTCTTGCTTGGGGGGAGCGGGGCGTAGGCCTTTGCGGACGAGTCGGGCCGACCCATGTTAGGATGATTCTTCACTTGCAATGGAGGGCTGTACCGATGGATATCAAGTTCCAAGAGCAAGAGCGTTACGATATCAATAATGAAGGCTTGCTATTTCACGCCGTTGTCGACGGCCAACCAGTCACTTGCGTGGTGACCCGTGAAGCGCTGTGGGAAGGCTTCAGTGCCGACCAGGTGTTGTCGCTGGAAGAGGCATTCCGCGCCGGACGTGAAACCATCGAGCGTGCTGCGGTGGTGCTGATCGAGCAGGGCGCTGCCCAGCCAGTGGTAGTCAAGCGCGCCCATGTGGCGCCGCTCTGAAGCGGATCCCAGTCCGGGCCGGTCATCGGTCCGATCCCGGGCTACCGCTTCAAGTCATTGCGGCTTCTCGCCGCCTGACGCCGGTTTCCCGCCGGCGTTTCTCTTTTTCATTCCCCTTGCTCATCACTGATCTTCCTGATTGCGCCGATCACGTCGATCGCGCTCAAGCCGGTTTTGCCGGGTAGCCCGGCCCGCCAGGGCGGCTAGCGCATTCTTCGAAGATGCGAGCCTGGCATTGCGCACAGCCTGCGGGATCGAGGCGCGCAATGATGGTGTGCAGCGCCTGCCGCTTGGTGGAGAAGATGTGCCCCTCGCCCAGCTTCAGCGCGAAGCCGGTCTGGTCCCACGTCTGCAGCACCTGCGTGCGCGGACGATGGAAATACAGGTCGCCGCCGGTGGCGCGCCGCTCGCTCAGCTCGCTTTCCCACATCTCGGCGCCGGCCAGGTCGATGAAGTTCATGCTCTTGGTCATGGCCAGCAGATGGATCTGGCCGGGATGGGCGTTGCGTGCCTCGTGCAAGCGGTCCGTCACGTACTGGACCGCGCCGAAGTAGATCGCGCCTTCCATGCGCAGCAGCTTGAGCTGGGGGCATTCCGCTTGCGGGCGATGCAGCTCGTCGAGCGGCGTAAAGCGCCGGTCGGGGTCGTCGGCGTCTGGCACCAGGCTGCGCACCGCCGGCCGCGAGGTGCGATAGAGATAGGCCACTAGTGACAGGATGGTGCCGAGCAAGACGGCCATCTCCAGGCGGATGGCCAGCGTGGCGACAAAGGTGCTGATGGCGATGGCGAATTCCGTGCGGCTCAGGCTGGCGATGCGGCGCAGCCGGCCGAAATCGAACAAACCCCAGGCCACCAGCAGCAACATCGCGGCGATGGAGGCCAGCGGGATCTGCGCCAGCAGCGAGGCGCTGGCCGTGACCAGCACCACCAGCAGCAAGGCCGAGAAAATGCTGGCCAGCGGCGTCTGCGCGC
>NZ_JBFTSF010000118.1:0-22276 GCF_056399905.1 Cupriavidus sp. 01L46 | reverse complement strand
GGCTAACGCATATGGGCTCAACACTGCGATCGCGCACATCCGCGGACAAGGCGGCCATCATCAATGAACTCGAACGGCAGGTCTGGCCGTACATCGAGAGCGGCAAGATCAAGCCGGTTGTCTACAAGACCTTTGCGCTAGTCGACGCTCGCGGCGCTCACGAGCTGATCGATTCCGGCACACACTTTGGAAAGATTGTCCTTACCACAGGTGCCGAGCTCATTGACTGAAGCCTGGCTTGCCGGTTTCGTTATGGACGTGAAGAAAGCGCGTTGCTTTTGAAGAGGGAGGCACGCCTCCCTCTTCATCAGCCTAGAGTCGCGCCCTGGGTGGCACTGGGCACTTCACTGCCCTGGCGCGGCGATGCACGGCCCCTGTGGAAGCAACTGCATGCCTGGCTGCAACTGGAGCGATCTCGCGTGCCCGACGGCAGCGTCACGGCCAAGGCGTTGGATTACAGCCTCAAAAACTGGGCGACGCTGAGCGCGCGATCCCATACCGATCTCGGTGGCGCTAGTCCCGAGGCCTGCGAGCTGGCCTCGGCGTCAGGCGCCCAAGTAACTAAGTTCCGGGAGCAGTCGATTTGGCGCATGGGGCACGCCGACAGACGGTTGCAGGCCCGACTAGGCAGGCTCGCCAAAGCGCAGCAGATGGCCGTCCGGGTCGCGTATGGTGAACTCGCGTCGGCCCCAGGGCCACAAAGCGAGTTCCTTGACGATCGGCACATTCTTGCGCCGGTACTCCTCATAGAGCGTGTCCAGTCGCGGAGCGACCAAGAGGTACAGCGAACCGGAAGGCGCACCCGAGGCCTGCTCTCGCTGTGTCAGTTGCAGCCGCAGCCCCTGAGTGGACCACTCGCCCCGGAACACCCCGGCATGCGAAACTGGGTCACCAAACACGAACTCCACCGTGAAGCCAAGTTGCTCGCGGTAGAACTCCACGGCGGAGGCAACATCAGCCACCTCCAGTACTGGCTCGACCCCATAGAACAGCGGCACGCTGTCTTGGTGAATTGGCACTCGATCGTTCTCCGACGCATTGCGGTCGAGCCACTGCGAACGCGTGCTACCGTACACCAACGTTTCACGCGATTGCCGCTCTCTCGGATAGATCTGGCGGAAACAGCCTCGTTGCGCGAACCCGAGCGACTCCGCGACCCGTCGGGACGACATGTTGGCCTCATGGATCCACAGTTCGACACGGTCGAGGTCCAACTGCCGAAATCCGAAGTCCAGTGCTGCGCGTGCCGCTTCGATCGCGTATCCCCGGGACCGGTGTACGGCATGGATGGCGTAACCGAAGCCCGGGATCGTGCCGAAGCCGAGAAAACCCACGAAACCGATCGTCTCCTGCGACGCGTCCGTACGCACGGTCCACCAGCATGCGCGCTGCGGGCGCAACATGGCTTCGATAGCCGCCCGCGTGTCCTCCACTGTCTGGTGAGGGAGCGTGTGCCAATACGGCATCGCTTCGGCATCGTGGAACAGCTCGAACAAGGCTGGCGCATCGTCCAGGCATAACGCATGCAACTGCAGTCTGGCAGTTTGCAGAGGTCGCACTAGCGTCTTCATTCGGCGGCGTCCAGTGACCGTCCAGCGAGCTCCCAGACGACCGGCTCAGTCGCGTGCGGTCGACGACCGGTAATGTCTGCCCGGATCGCTGTCGCCATCCCGAGTTCGGCTACATTAAAGGCTAGAGGTACCTTGACCCGCTGCCACCATGGCGCGATGGATGCGACAGTACGTTTCCAACTCAGGTACACAAAACGCGCTACAGGCTTGCCGTGAACGAAGGGACCAGCGAAATCTATATTGCCGGCCCCCTTGTCGCGCGCCTGGATCACGCACTTGAATTCGAAGGAGCCGTCGCGCTTGCGCGTGCCCTCATGGACATTTTGGTCCTTGTCCTGGATACCAACGGTCACCGGTTCCTCGACCGGCGGTAGCATCTTGCACACCAGGGTCACCTGGATGTCACGGGGGAAATCGCTCATGTTAACCAATCCTTCCATGCAGACGTTCGCGGGAGCCGTATTCTGCCACGGGGTGTTGACCCGCCTGCCTACACATCTGAACTGAACAGCCGCATCGACGATGCTTCTTCCGCACCATTGGCGTCCCGCGCGCTGAGCGCGACCGCTTTACTCACAGACATCGGTCCGCTGACAAGGTGGGCCGGCGGGACGCTTACGTTGCAAGTGCACTTCAGCCTCCGCTCCGAACACCAACTCATGGAGCAGACGCAATACAGCCTGCCGTTTCGCCGGTTCATTGATTTAGAGGCTGCACGCAGTGCGATTCACTATGTGGCGCCGGTAGGGAAAAAGAGGCCTACGTGACGCGCGATGCCGAACATCTCGCCGTTCCTCTAATGCCCACTGCGTCTCACATAGCCGCCCGCTACAGGCATTCTCCGTCGAAACCCGCTCCCAGCAAGTTCCAATCCGTCGGCTAGGAGCGGCAGATGACGGGTTCGCTCTACCAACGAACCTTTGCCAAACTCGTTCGATACACCACTTATCCTCAGATCGCACACGCAGACTTCCAAGGATTTATGGGGGGAGCAGCTATGGCTCTCGACGCACTGACTTGGTCCAGTGGTTTACTTCGCATGCGAATTGTCTATATACTTCGCATGCGAACTACAACGGGATGCCTGCACGGCATCACCCAACCCATCTGGAGACCGACCATGACCTCGGAAATTCGTGTTGACCTGACCAGCGGCGTTTTGACCATTACGATTGCTCGGACGGACAAGAAGAATGCCTTGACCAACGAGATGTACGGCGCACTCGCCGACGCTATCGAGCAGGCACAGCAGGACGGCGATATCCGTGTATTGCTGCTGCAGGCGGACGGGGACATTTTTACGGCGGGCAATGATGTGGGCGAATTCGCAGCAATAGCGGCGGGAAATGGCCCCGGCGAACGCCACGTGCACCGCTTTCTGCGCGCCCTTGCCAACTCGACCGTGCCGATTGTCGCCGCGGTCAACGGCAAGGCCGTCGGCGTCGGCACCACCATGCTGCTGCATTGCGATTACGTGGTGCTCGCGCAGGACGCTCAACTGATCACGCCCTTCGTGAACCTTGCCCTGGTTCCCGAGGCGGCTTCAAGTTACCTGCTTCCCCTGCGCATCGGGCACGTCAGGGCCTTCGAGATGTTTGCGCTGGGCGAGCCGCTTGACGCGCAAACCGCCGTGGCATGGGGCATCGCGAACAAAGTCTGTGCCAATGACCAACTGCGGGCGGACGCGCGCCTGATGGCCGAAAAGATTGCCGCCAGGCCCGCCGGCTCGCTTACCGCAATGAAAAAGCTCATGCGAGACGCGGAGAAACTGGTTTCGCAGATGAACAGCGAAAGCGCCAGGTTCGAGGAGCGGCTGGCCAGTGCCGAAGCCAAGGAAGCATTCTCGGCCTTCGCCGAGAAGCGCAAACCGGACTTCACCAAGGTCGCCCCGCGGTAAGCCGAGTGCCTCGCTGTCCGGCCGCTACCCGGCCGCTGCCCGGGTTACACCTCGCCCTCGTCGGCGGCCGGAAACTTCGTCTGCAGGCTGGTCAGCCACCGCGCTACTACGTCAATCTCGGCCGCGGTAAAACCTTCGGTCAGTCTGGCATTCGTTTCCTTCATGCCCGCCTTGGAACGCTGGCGAGCCGAGCGCCCTGCCCCTGTCAGCCATAGGCGCCATGCACGGCGATCGGTCTCGTCCGGCCGGCGCTCGATCAGGCCCGCCCTTTCGGTCCGGTCAGCCAGCCCGCTCATCCCGGGTGCGCCCAGATCCAGCGCTGCGGCAGCCTCGCTCATCAGCGCGCCGTCGTTCCTGCCCAGAAAGAAAAGCAGCCCAGCCTGGGCCGCTGTCGCGCCACCCGTGGCCGTGCGCACTTGTGCCCACCGCTGCAGTCGACGCTGGCCAACATTCAATAGATAAACGAGGCGATGCTCCATGTCTGTGACGGATATAGGAAGCCATTTAGTTCACATGCGAATTTTATCACGTACCCGATGCCAGCCGTCGAGGTAGTGCCTCGACGGCGTCGACTGAGGCTCGTTGCCGTGACCGGCCAAAGTCAGGCTAATGAGATGCACTGGCTCCGAGGGGTGAGCGACGCGAGCGTCGAGTCTGCATCTAGCCATGCCGCCAGTCGACAGCAAGCGAACAAGGTCCGGCGTTAAGCGAATCTCGACAACGAGATTCGCCGGGCGGCGCTCAGGCGTTGATCCAGGCGCGCGCCTGATCCAGCTCGTTGACGTGGAACGCCTTGACTTCGGCCTTCGTAAACGGGTCTTGCCGTTCAGTTCGAGATCCCCTCGCAGGCGCTCGATGGCTTCGCGCAGATCGCGGTCAGTGATTTTGCCTTCGACGGAAATCTCGACGACAGGGGAATCGGGGTCAGTGTGATACAGGATCATGGCAGGACCACTTGGCTTGGGAGGTGTTACACGCTCAGGCACGGACAAACCTAGCGTTTGATCACTACGTGATGGTACGCCTTTTCGCACGGCCCGGATCACAGGGGTTCCTGGTTCGCCAGAACTGGGCCCGGGAACTGTGAAGGAAAAGCCACTAACCGTGAGACGTGACCGTTCCGTCTCAAATTCATTGGGCAACGGGTGTACAAAGAATCAATGACTTAGCTTGCCGAGTCTCAAACAAACTGGGCAGGATTCTCCTAGTTAGTGGGCGAACGGCACGATTTGTCTCACAGTGAATGGGGACATGGAGGAGACGGTGCTCTGCCAGCCTGTTGTCGCGTCCCTCCTGAACGATTAACTGGCAACCCTTGCAGCGCTTGGGCTTCGGGCCAGTTTGATCCTATAACTCTGAACCGCTGCGCCCCCCCCCCAAGGCTAAACTATCGCAGCCTTGGCTCATTCATCGTTGAGTTATCCACGGACACGCGCTTGCCGGGCGCCCTCCTTGGCCCGTGCCGCAGTCACTGAGCCCGCCTGGGATGAGGGGCTGGTCCTGACCCTTATGAGACAGCCAGGCGTCCTGGTAAGCTGGCCGGAGCCTTCCGGTATTCGGCCATTCCGGCTTCCAGGGACCGACAGCGAGCCACCAAGTTGATTAGGACTTTCGAGCAAGCAGAACGGCGTAATTCGACTCGTCGGCCATTGCAAAGTGGTGAGGAACCGTGGTGATTTGTTGCTTAGGACCTGCAATCCATAGACATAGCGCGTCGTCGGCGATGTGTAGTAACACGTCTTCTGCGGTTTGATCGATGTCACCTTCAAGTTCCCAACCGGCGAGGACAATAGAGGTACCTGCTATGCGCCCGGCAAGCTCCGCTGTCGCCAGAAGGCGCCGCGTGAGAAGCCCGCAATCAAGTTCAACGGAAAGCGGGAACGAGGCGGTAAACGACGTTCGCTGACCGTTCTCGGCAATGTGTAGGCTACTTCTAGCGCCGGAGCCCGCGAAAGACTTGTCACCGTAAATGAACAGCAACTCGTCCCTACACGGCGCAGTTTCGAGCAGAGTCTTGCCTGCAGGCCACAATTTGCAATGCGACGCACCGGTGTTGTAGTCATTCCTGCAGACCTCTTGAAGGTTCCCAAGTTCGCTGGCGTAGAGACTCGATAGCTCGAAAACAATACTCACGCGTTCTGCGGCAGAGACGACTCGCTCTAGAATGATGACGACATTCAGATGCTCGGCCATATGAGTTTTCGAAGATGTTGGAATCTGCTTCACGGGATTCTGCGTTCACGGCTCTTTCTTTCATGTTAGCGACATCGCTTACGACTTCCATCTGAGCCATTTAATTACTTTAGGACGGGTTGCAATATCCATCGCGACGGAGTTCTCTGAGCAGTCAATGAGTGCTACCGCGTCAGTAACAGTCATTGGCCGGGAGCGCGGCAGCATCTCCTAGTGGCCAGGAGCGGCCCTTCGTCCCAAATGGACTCCGTGACCCCGTACGATCGCTGAAGGCATAGATGCGCTTGACGGGTGTGGCTTCGCTCAGTCGTCACCTGACTCGGCCGCGGGCCAGGTCCTGAATGCAGCCAGCAGCCCTGTGGCCCGCGCCCGAGCATCAGCCCACAGTCGTGGGGGCTGACCGCACCCCACGCTACTGCAGTCGAGATTCACCCAACCCTGAACGTTGGTCATTTGACTCTGAACTGCCGGCCTCACGTCAAGCCGGCCGGCTCCTGCTGCGCGACACCGCCCGCAGCTTGCCGATGGGCGCCATCAGCGCGGCGGTGCAGTAATCCACCAGGTCCGCGACGGGAGGCTGGCCGCGCTTTGCAGGGCCTTGGGTCTGGCGGCACCACTGCGCCAGCGAATAGACCACGCTGTTGTTGAACCACATCTGGCGGTTATGCAAGACCTTGCGCGGGATGCCGGGCAAGGCAGCGGCAATCATCTTCCTGGCCCGCAGCACGCCGGACATCGCGTCGAAATCGATCATGTCCGCGTTGAGCAGGCTCGGGCTGAAGGTGGCCTGCGCCAGCACCTGCACATAGAGCGCGCCCCACTGCGTGTCGCAGATGGTATCGGCAAGCGCGCTGATCGATGCTTCCACGATGGCCCGCACATCGCCACCCAGGCCGGCCGCCTCGACTTCGTCCAGGTAGTGGTTGCGCACCTTGTTGATATGGGTCAGGCGGAAATTCAGCAACTGGCTGACCAGCGCCTCGCGCGAGCCAAAGTGATAGTGCAGCGCCGAGCGGTTGCGCTGCCCCGCTTCGACCACGATCTGGCGCAGCGGCACCAGTTCGACACCATGCTCGGCAAACAGGCGCTCGGCGATCTCGAGCATGCGCCGGGCAGTCTCGCTTTCCWGCGGATTGCCGGTGGCCTGCCCGACCTCGGCTGAAGCCTTTCGCGCCGGCGGCTTTTCCATTAGCGCGCTATCGGCAAGGACCGTTGCAAGAGAACGCTGGCGTCCATGGCTCATAAACTGTTGTTCCCATATTTTAATATTTGGAATTATGGGTGCAATGCCATCAAGCKGGCAAGCATGCTGCCCGCGCCTGAGGTAAGTATGACTAGCCGCGCAAGCGCCGCAACGAGCGCTCGGGATTCTGGCCCAGCACGCCGATGATGGCGCCAACCAGCATGACCGCGCCGCACACCGTGAAGCCAAGCTCGAAGCCGTGCGCGCCGGCATGGCCCTGCACCTGCACGAGGCGCCCCATCACCACCGGCGCGATCGCGCCGGCGCTGGTCGCCACCGCCGTGCTCAGCGCGATGATGGCGCTGCGCTGCGCCTCGGGAACGATCTCGGCAAGAATGGCCGGCCCGACCGCGAACGCAACCGGCGGCAGCGTAGCCGCCAGCGCCAGCATCGCCACCTTCCCCCCCGGCGCAAGCGAAAGCAGCGGCAGCGCCAGGAACAGCAAGCCGCCGGCGCCCACGCAAGCGCTGCCGAACACCGCCCGCGCCACGCGCGAGGAAGCGCCCCGCCGCAGCAACTGCTGCGAGCACCAGCTCAGCGTCAGGCTGACCGGCACGCCAACGGCCACGATGACCGCGAACATCCTGCCGGCGGTCACATCGTCATATCCCAGCCCCTGCTCCAGGTAGGACGGCATCCAGGTCAGCACCAGGGCGAGCCCCCAATACGCCGCGAAGCCGGCCACGAAGCCCGACAACACGGTCGCATCCGTGAGCAGCCGGCGGTAAGGCACACGCCGGCCCGCTTCGCCGCGCCGCACCGGCTCGGCCTGCAGCGTGCCTTCGCGGCCGAAGCACAGCCAGCCCAGCGCCCACAGTGCCGACGCGGCGGACAGCAGGAGGAAATTGGCGCGCCAGCCCCAGTGCTGCGTAATGAAGGGCACGGCTAGCCCTGCCAGCAGCAAGCCGAATACCGCGCCCTGGTTGATCAGGGCCACCGGCAGGTTGCGCTTCTCGTGTGGGAACCACTTGTACAGCGCGTGCACCGATACCGGAAAGCCCGGTCCCTCGCCCGCGCCGAGAATCACGCGCGATGCCAGCAGCGCCGCGGCGCCGGAGGCGAACGCCACCGGAAACTGCACCAGCGACCACAGGATCGCCATGGCCAGCAGCAGCCAGCGCGCCGCCACCCGGTTGCCGATAAAGCCCACGATGGCCGCCGACACCGAGAACAGCCAGAAGAAGCTGCCCGCGATCAGGCCGAACTGCGTCGGGCTGAGGTGAAGCTCGCGCATGACCGGCACGGCCACCATGCCCAGCACGACTTTGTCCAGGAAGTTGATGGAGGAGAACACCGTCAGCCAGGTGGCCATTGCCCAAGCCTTGCGGGGCTGGTACGCGTCGGCGCGCACGGCGGCACCCTGGTCGCGCATGGCGCCCTGCGGCGGGGAAGTCGTCAACGAATCCGGCATGGTTCAGTACTCCATGGCGCATGCGGCGGGCACGCCGAGAACCGCCTCGGGTGCCGCACCGATCACCTTGAATTAATCCCCAGGATTATCCCGGGCATCGAGCTTAGTTATAATCGAACGCAGCGCACACTGGGGTTTTCCTMGTACCCGCCGGATCGGCCTGGCGTGCGGCGCATGCAGCGCCGCACGCGGGACAGCGTCCTCAGAAGATCGTGCGGATACCCAGCGAAATGCCGAGTTGCCCGCTGGCGCCGGGCGTCTTGTAATACGTCTGGGCGGTGGACGGCAGGTAGCCGACCGACTGCCCGTTGGGCAGGTAAGCGATGTTGTCCCAGTTCAGCGAAGCATTGCGCGCATACATCGCCGCGGCGAAGAAATCGGTCCGCTTGGAAATGCTGTAATCCGCCAGCGCCAGATATTGCTGCGGATTCTGCGGCTTGACCTTGGTGCCGGCAATGGTGGCCTGCTTGATGTCGTCGTAGTAATAGGCCAATGTCAGGCGCAGCGCCGAGGTCGCTTCCCAGTTCAGGCCCAGCCAGTACATATCGTCGCGATGCGGCAACAGCGTAGGCGTACCGGTGGCGGGCGCCACCGAATTGCCCCAGCGGTAGCCACCCATCAGCTTGACCTTGCCCAGCATATAGCTCGCGCCGATGGCGGCGCGCATGTCGCGGCCATAGTCGTTCGAGCCGGAGGCGCCGGTAGCCTGGGCAGTGTTAAGCGTCTTCACCTCGTCATAGGCCACACCAAGGCCAAAGCCATCGGAAAAGTAGGAGGCGCCGATGCCATAAGCCGACCCCGCGGCCAGGCTGCCGCTGCGCTCGCCAAGGGACCAATGCGTGTTCAGCGAGACCCCGCCGAACTGGCCCTGGTACTGGACCATGTTGCTCTCGCGGAAGCTCGGACCGGCAAAGCCCACTACCGGCTCGAACTCGGGCGCGTAGGCCGCGGGCATGAAGTTGCCCATGGTCAGGAAGGAAGACGTGTACTGGCGCCCGAAGGTCACCCGCCCGTAGCCGCCCTTCAAGCCCACAAAGGCTTGCCGGCCGAACAACAGGCCACCGCCAAGCTGGCCGTTGTCGGTGTTGAACTGACTTTCCAGCACGAACAGGCTCTGCAGCCCGCCGCCGAGATCCTCCGCGCCACGCAGGCCGAAGCGCGACTGGGCGATGCCCGACGAGTTCATCAGGTATTGGGAGCCGCTGCCCGGCGCCAACACGCCGTTGGTCACGTTTTGCGCATGGTTCACGTACTGCATGCTTGCGGTCACGACGCCGTACAGCGTCACCGACGATTGCGCATAAGCCCCCTGCCCCAAGACGCTGGCAGCGGCCACGGCGAACAGCACTTTCTTCTTCATCAGTCTTCCTCCGTTGTGTTCGTTGAAGGGATCGCACATGGACATGCGTGCCGCGCTCGAACGCGCCATGCCTCTTTTTAATCCGATGTCTTAATCTGTAATTCAAGAGATTAAATGCACGAATCCGTTCAGGCATCTGGGGATTTCCCGATCGCGTTGCGTCCTGTCCCCGGCTCATCACCGGTGGCGTGCATCCTGCAGCACAACTGCGGCACAGTTGCGGCCAGGACGCCACATGACTGGCGGTCCGCGCATCAGCGCGCTAGGGATAATGCTAAGTATTAATGCAGGAGATTATTGCTATCCTGACCTGCCCATTACACGTATGCAGCGCCCAAACATGGAGAGAGACGGCATGGAAAAGCCCGAAAAGACCGAGGCCGGGTCCGGTATCGGCACCTACAACACCACCCCCGGTGCGGGCAGCCACCTGCCCTTTCCCGCGCCGCCCAGTGCCAGCGTGGCCGGACGCAAGCTGTCCGAGTCCACCCACAAGCGCCGCAAAGCGGAGCCGCTGCTGCGGGACGCGCCCAACGTGATGATCGTGATGCTGGACGACGCGGGTTTTGCGCACCCGGATACCTTCGGCGGCGAAATCCATACGCCCACGCTCACGCGGCTAGCCGACAGCGGCATCCGCTACAACGCCTTTCATAACTGCGGCGTGTGCTCGCCCACGCGCGCCTCGCTGCTCACCGGGCGTAACGCGCACCGCGTCGGCTACGGGCATATTTCCGAATACGCCACAGACTGGGACGGCTACGTTGGGGTGATTCCCAAAAGTGCCGGCACCCTGGCCGAAGTGCTTCGGGCCTGGGGCTACAACACCGCCGCCTTTGGAAAATKGCACAACACACCGGCCAACCTGACCACGCCGATGGGCCCGTTCGACCGCTGGCCCACAGGTCACGGCTTTGACCACTTCTACGGCTTCCTGGGCGGCGAAAGCTCCCAGTACGAGCCGCGCCTGGTCGAGAACACCACGCTGATCGAGCCACCGCACGACGATAACTACCACCTGACCGAGGACATGGCCGCCAAGGCCGCGCGCTGGCTGCGCCGCCATAGCGCCATCACGCCGGACAAGCCATTCATGATGTACTGGGCGCCTGGCGCGGTGCATGGGCCACATCAGGTCTTCAAGGAATGGACCGACAAGTACAAGGGCAAGTTCGACGACGGATGGGATGCCTACCGGGAACGCGCTTTCGCGCGCCAGAAGGAAATGGGCTGGATCCCGGAATCCGCAGAGCTCACGCCGCGCCCCGACACCCTGCCAGGCTGGGACAGCATCCCCGAAGCCGAACGCCCTTTCCAGAGGCGGCTGATGGAAGTCTATGCGGGCTTCCTGGAACATACCGACGCGCAGCTTGGCAAGATCATCGACGAACTGGAACGCCTGGGCTTGCGCGAGAACACGCTGGTGTTCTTTGTGTTCAGCGACAACGGCGGCAGCGCGGAAGGACAGAACGGCACCGTTGTCGAATTGCTTGCGCAGAACCGCATCCCCAGCACGATCGAGCAGCATCTTGACGTTCTGGATGGCCTGGGCGGGCTCGACGCGCTGGGCGGCCGCAAGACCAACAATATGTACCACGCCGGCTGGGCCTGGGCCGGATCCACGCCATTTCAGAGCACCAAGCTGATTGCCGCCCACTTCGGTGGCACGCGCACGCCCCTGGTGGTCTCGTGGCCGCGCGGCATCAAGCCGGATAGCGTGCCGCGCACGCAGTTCCATCACGTGAACGACATCGCGCCCACCATCTACGACATCCTCGGCATCACCGCGCCGCTTGAACTCAACGGCGTGGCGCAGGATTCGCTGGACGGCATATCGATGGCCTACACCTTTGCCGAGCCGGCCGCGGCCGGCCGCAAGGGCGTGCAGTACTTCGAGGTCGCCGGCAGCCGCATGGTGCATCACGATGGCTGGACGGCAGGTGTGTTCGGGCCGCGCATTCCCTGGATTACCGTGACGCCAGGGCTGGATACCTGGGATCCGGACAACGATGTCTGGGAGCTGTACCACATCTGCGCGGACTACTCGCAGGCACGGGACCTGGCCCAGGAACAGCCCGGGAAGCTGGCGCAGATGAAGGATATGTTCGCCGCACAGGCGGGGATCAACAAGGTCTATCCGCTGGGCGCGGTCTATCGGGTGGTGATCCATCCGACAGACCGCGTTGCCCCCAAGCAGACTGCCTGGCGCTTTAGTGGGGACATCACGCGCATTCCCGAGAACGCCGCGCCGAACATCCGCTCCCGCGACCACATCGCCACCGTGGATGCCGAGTTCGGCGAGCGCGCCAGCGGCGTGCTCTACGCCATGGGCGGATTCAACGGCGGCGTCAGCCTCTTCATGGACGACGGCTACCTCGCCTACGAATACAACATGCTGGGGATGTACCGCTACAAAGTGCGCTCGCCTGATCGCCTCCCTGCAGGCAGGCACGCCCTGGAGATCGAGTTCACGATGTCTGAAGGCCACGCGCCCAGGCGCGCCGCCAGCTATGTGCTACGCGTGAACGGCGAGCGGATTGCCGCGGCGGAGGTAGGCATCACGGTGCCTGGCGCCTTCAGTGCGTGTGAAACCTTCGACGTCGGGTGCGACCTCGGCTCGCCCGTCGCGCACGAGTATTTCGACCGCGCACCGTTCCGCTTCAGCGGCACCGTCCATGAAGTCTGGCTGCGCTACAAATAAGGAGACAGAACATGCARGACATCGAAGACCGCCCTTCGGCACTCGTGACAGGCACTGGCTGCGAGGCCGTGGCAGAAGGCGTATGGCTGCTGCACGGCCAAGGCCAGTCGTTCGTGGCCGACGTTGGCGGCGGCTTGCTGGTAGTGGATGCTGGCCCCGGCGGCAAGGTCACGCGCGGCATGATTGCCGCCCTGCGCGCCCGTACGGACCTGCCGGTCATCGCCATCTGCTTCAGCCACGGCCACATCGGCTACAACGMCGGCCTGCCCGAATGGCTGGYACATGCGAGCGAGCGCGGGGAGCCGGCGCCGCGCGTGATCGCCCACGCCAATGTGATCGGCCGCCGGGCCCGTTACCAGGCCACCATGGGCCTGCAGGAGCGCATGGCCGAAATCCAGTTCCGGCACCGCGCCGGCAAGCTCGCCGGACGCCTGGTTTGCCCCGCTCCAACCGAGACCTTCACCGATGGGCTGACCCTCGGACAGGGTGCGCGGCGCGCCGAGATCATCTGGGCCCCGTCGGAAACCGACGACGCCATCGCCGTCTGGCTACCGGGCCCGCGGCTGCTGTACGGCGGCCCGGCCGTCATCGATTCGATCCCGAATATCGGCACACCTTTGCGCACCCTGCGTGACACCGTGCGCTGGGCCGAGACGCTGGAGCGGCTTGCCGCGCTCCAGCCAAGCACGGTGGTGCGCGAGTTTGGCGCAACCCTTGAAGGCAGCGAATCGTGCCAACACGTCCTGACGCAGACGGCGCGCGCGCTGCGCTGGCTGCGCGACGAGGTTGTCAGGCTGATGAATGCGGGCTGCGGCGAGCGCGAGGTACTGGCGTCGCTGGAACTGCCGCCCGAGCTGTTCGACCAGCCCTGGATGCGGCCGACCTATGGCGATCCGAGTTACATCGCACGCGACATCTACCGCTCGGAGAATGGGTGGTGGGACCGCAACCCGACCTCCCTGCATCCGGCACCGCCCGAGCGCGCGGCCGCGGAGATCGTCGCGGCCATCGCCGACCATGACGCCGTGATCCGCCATGCAGAGGCGCTGGCAAAACGCGGGGAGACCCAGCTCGCCCTGCATGTGATCGACGTGCTGGCCACCGCGCGCGACGATACGCCCACGCTCGCCAAGGCAAGGTCGCTCAAGGCACGCTGGCTGCGCGAGCGCGCCGGCCAGGTCCGAAGCTATGTGTCGCGCAGCCTCTATACGGCAACCGCGGACATGATCGAGCAAGGCAACGGGCACGCCTTTGGCATTCGCTGACGCTGGCACAGGCCCCTCACGGGCTCCAAGGGAGACAAACATGTCCAACATCGCAAAGCATTGCCCATCGCCCAACCCTGTGCGGAGCGGCGTCATCACACGGCGGCATGCCATGCGCAGCCTCGGCGGGATCGCCATGGCGGCATTGGCAAGCGCCGGCAGCCTGGCGGCGGCTGGCGCGGCCCATGCCGAACCTGCTTGGCCGGCGCGGCCTATCCGCCTGGTTGTACCGTCTTCGGCCGGTAGCGGCACCGACCTCTTTGCCCGCCTGCTAGCCGAGCGCCTGGGCAAGGCGCTCAAGCAAAGCATCGTGATCGACAACAAGACCGGCGCTACCGGCATGATCGGCAATGATGCCGTCGCCAAGGCCAAGCCGGACGGTTACACGCTGCTGTTCACCTATGCGGCGTCCGTGGTAATCAACCAGACCCTGCAGCCGAAGCTGCCCTACGATGCCTTGCGCGACCTGATCCCGGTGGCCCAGGTTGGCTCAGGGGGCAATTTCCTGGTGGTGTCGCCGGATTTCCCCGCGCGCAACCTGAAAGAGTTCGTCGCCTACATCAAGGCCAATCCCGATGCCTACGACTACGCCTCCTGGGGCGTGGGCTCCGGCGGCCACCTGACTATGGAGTCGCTCAAGATGCAGGCCGGCATCAAGCTGCGGCACGTGCCATACAAGACGGTGCCGCAAATCCTGAACGACCTGCAGGGCGGCATCGTCAAGGTGGCCTTCGTCGATTCTTCCTCGCCCTTGCAGTTGATCCGCGCCGGCAAGATACGGGTCCTGGCGCTGAGCGGCACGCGCCGCGGGCCGGCCCTGCCCGACCTTGCCACCATGACCGAGCAGGGCTTTCCCTTTAACACCGATAGCTGGTATGGCATGTTCGCGCCGGCCGGCACACCGGCGCCGATCGTGCAACGCCTTAACGCGGAGGTGAACCGCGTGCTGGCCGACCCGGAGATGCGCGAGCGCTTCATCCAGTTGAACATGTCCGAGATGCCGCCCAAAAGCAGCGAGCAGTTCGCGCAGACCGTGCGCAGCGATATCCGGACGTGGAGCGAAGTCATCCGAGCAAACCACATCAGCGCCGAGTAGACGCTCTCCATCGCGGATTGCCAGTCACCAACCCTGGCAGACGCCGCATGCGTTCCGGCTGGCGCTGCGGGGCCAGCCCCGCTAGCCGGCGCGCCGCATCAGGCTGAAGCTCTGGGCAGTCGGCCCGGCATCGCCCTGTCCTGCCAGGAACAACGCCAGTGGCACCACGTCCTCCGGATTCTTCATCCATTCACCGGCTGGCGCGAATGTCTCGCCGAAGCCGGTCATCTCGGTGCGCACAGGCCCCCGGGATCAGTTCATTGACGCTGATGTTGGCGTCCTGCAATTCCACGGCCAGTGTCTGCGTGAGCATCCACATGCCTATCTTGGCGCTGGCGTAGGATGACATCCCCGGATTTGGCCGGTAGCGCGAGCCGGAACCGGTAAAGATCATCTTGCCGCCGCCACGCCGGCGCAGATGCGCCATGGCGGCGCGCGCCGTATGGAAGGCACCAACCAGATTGACCTCGATGGTCTGCCGCCACTGGGCGGGATCGCAATGCTCGACCTTGCGGCTCTGCAGCGAGACCCCGGCGTTGGCCACCACGATGTCTACGCCGCCGAACCTTTCCGCGCTTGCCGCGAACAAGGCTTCCATGGCAGCGTAGTCGCACACGTCCGCCGTTACCGCGGCGGCCATACCGCCGGCCGCTTCGATCTGGCGCACCGTGTCCTGGATCTCCGCCGTCTTGCGCGCGCTGCATACCACGGCGGCACCAGCCTGGGCGTAGGCCAGCGCAATGGCACGGCCGATGCCGCGCCCGGCACCGGTGATGACGGCGACCTTGCCGCGCAGGTCTGGCTGCGCCGGATTGGTGTTCATAGGGGCTCCTGTTGAGAATGAAGTGTGAGCGGTTCGGGAAACCTCACCTGGCTCACCGGATTGATCCAGTTGTCATTTTTTTCTATTTTGATCCGACGTCGCGCCGCTACTCCGCCTTCAGCCCGGCAATCTTGACGGCTTCGCCCCAGGCGGCAAGGTCATCGCGCACCAGCCGGCCAAGGTCTTCGGGCTTGGACGGCGCGCCGGGCCGCAGGTACATGGCCTCGAAGCGCGCGCGCTCGGTGGGTGACGCGATGATCTCGTTGATCTCCGCGTTGAGCCGCGAGACGATCGACGCCGGCAGGCTCCGGGGCCCGAACACGGCCAGCCAGCTGGCGTAGTCGAACTTCACCCCCTGCTCCGACATGGTTGGCACGTCGGGCAGCGGTAGCAGCCGCTCCGGCCCGGAGACCGCCACGGCGCGAATGCGGCCGGACTTCAGGTGCGGCAACGCGGACACCGAATCCGCGAAGCCTATCTGCACGTGCCCGGCGGCCAGGTCGTTGCTGCATTGGGTCGCCGTCTTGTAGGGCACGTGCCGCAGCTTGATGCCCGTCCTGGCCTTCAGCACCTCCATGGCTAGATGGCCACCGGAGCCCACGCCCCAGGAGCAATAGGCCAGCTCGGTCGGGCTGGCCTTGACGTAGCCGATCAATGCCTGCAGCGACTTGACCGGCACGGTGCTGGTGACCACCAGCACATTGCCGCCCGGCGCGCTGGGGCGCCCGATGGGCGTGAAGTCCTTGACCKGGTCGTACGGCAGGTTCGCCATCAGCCATGGGTTGACGGTCGTGGTCGCGGAGTAGGTAAAGAATGTGTAGCCATCGGGCTCGGCGCGCGCCACGGTCTCGTTGGCKAGCATCCCGTTGGCACCTGGCCGGTTGTCGACGACGACCGGTTGCTTGAGCGCTACCGTGAGCCGGTCGGCCAGTAGCCGCGCGGTCTGGTCGGTCACGGTGCCGGCGCCGGAGGGCACCACCATCCGGATGGGGCGGGCCGGATAGGCGCCTTCGGCATGCGCTGTGGCGCTGGCCGCGCCAAAGGAAAAGGCAATGGCCGTGCACCGTGCGAACGTCAGTGCGCGCGGGATAGTGCTGAACATAAGTTGTCTCCTGACTGGCATCGCTGCCGCAGGCCGGTACATTGCCGGCCTGTTTTGAAACCGGGGCGCGCTGGCGCCCCTCCCCGTTCACCGCATACTTGACAGGCTTACGCGGGCGCTGCGCAGGCGTCGTCGAGCGCGGCCAGCCGCTCCAGATGCCAGTCGACGTCACCAAACACGTCCGATTTCCATCTCGTCGGTCATGCCCACGGCGCCATGCAATTGCACCGCCTCCTCGCCCAGCTTGCGTCCCGCCGCGGACACAAAGGCCTTGGCGTGCGACACCACGCGCATGCGCTCGCGCGGCGCGTCCTGCAACCGCGCCGCCGCGGACTCGGTGATGGCACGTGCTTGCTCGATGGAGACGAACAGGTCCACCAGCCGATGCCGAATAACCTGATTGGCGGTGATGGCGCGCCCGAACTGCTCACGCGTGGCGAGGTAGTCGCGGGTCAGCGCGARCGCCCGCGCCATGGTGCCGACGCTTTCCGCGCAGGCCATGGTCGTGGCGTGGTCGATGGCGGCTTCCACGCGGGGCCAAGCTGTATCTCGTGCGCCGATGAGCGCGGGCGCGGGGACCACCACGCCGCGCAACGTCAGCGCTGCGGTCTGGCGGCCGTCATAGGTCGGCAAGGCATCGACCGACAAGCCGGCTGTGTTCGCGGGCACGGCAAACAGACTCAGGCCATGGCGGTCGCGCCGCTTGCCCGCCGTGCGTGCCAGTACCAGGAACAGGTCGGCTGCGCCACCCGCCAGCACCAGCGTCTTGCGGCCGTCGAGTAGCCATCCCTGCGCCTCGGGCTGTGCCGTGGCGGTAATGTCGAAGGCATCGTAGCGGCCCTGGATTTCCCGCGCGGCCAGCGCGAGCTTGAGGCGGCCCKCCGCCATGGCGGCGACATGGCCGCACTGCACCTCGTCCGCATCCTGCACCAGCAACGGGCCGCATAGTGCCGCATTGGCTAGCCAGGGCTCCGCCACCAGCGCGCGCCCCAGTTCCTCCGCCAACGCGGCCTGGTCCAGCGCGCTACCGAACCCGCCACAGGCCTCGGGCAGGCCCAGCGCCAGCCAGCCGAAGCCGGCAAAATCCGACCAGTGCTGCGCCGCGAGCCCGGCTGGCTCGGCCAGTGCGGCGCTGCGCTGCGCAAAGCCATAACTGCGTTCGACATAGCGACGCACGCTTTCCTGCATCATGCGCCGCTCTTCCGTGAGGTCCGCGACTGCAGTGAGTTCCGTGAGTTCCGTGAGTTCCGTCATCGTGTTTCCTTGCGTCCCGGCGTCTCAGAGCCCAAGCACTTGCTTGGCCAGCAACTCGTGCTGGATTTCGCTGGAGCCGCCCGCGATGGTGTAGCCGCGGGTAACGAAGCGCCTTGCCGACGCCGCCGGCGCATAGGCGGAGCGCCCGACCTCGGGCGCCGCCGGCTCGAAATGCGCTGCGCGGTCATAAGCCAGCGTGTCTGGTCCCAGCGCATCGACGGCCAGGTTCTCGATGTCCTGGATCAGCACGCTGCCGAGCAGCTTCAGCATGCCGGTCTCGGCACCCAACGGCTTGCCCGCCTGCGCTTGCCGCCGAAAGCGCAGCACGGTGGCGGCCAGCACTTCAACGCGCACCTCCAGCTCGCGGTACCGCCGCATGAACCAGGGCCGGCGCATCAGCGGCACACCCGCCTCCTCCAGTTCCAGCCCGAGCGCGCGCACCTTGGACAGGCGGCGCCGGTTCTCCGCCACGCGGGCCAGGTTCAGGCGCTCGTACTCCAGCAGGGATTTGGCGATGGTCCAACCGGGGACGGGCGCGATGGCACTTACCGCCGCCGGCGCGGCCGTGCACCATTCGCGGCGCAGGATCCCMTGCTTCGCGCGCTGGCGGCGTGAAGAGACGCCGGTAACGCTAGGCGGCAGCCAGTCGATGGAGCCACCAGACCAGGGGGCTGCCTGGCGGCACGAGGGAGGCGGGGTTGCAGCAGGACCCAGCCGGGGACGCCACGGATGTCTTGGTGCTGTCCAGCCGGTTCTTGCTCGCCACCGTCGGCACCCGGGCCCAGCGGGAGCGTGCTCTTGGTGGCGCCGAACCGAGCGCGGGGTGATTTGTGGCGACGCCCCGGAAAGCGTGCGTCAGATGCGCGTGGGGCTGCGTCGCCTGTGTTCCGTGCTCGATCTCTTTGCGGGCAGCACGCCGCGCAGGCGGTGGATTCCGAGCGCTACACGCGGCTGATCCTGGAGCTTTGCCGGTGGCTGAAAAGCGCTGACTGGCATCGGGATCTGGACGAAACGCAGCGCGCCTTGCTTGCATGAGCGGCATCGCGCACGCATCGTGGCCAAGAAGCTACCCGGCTCAACTGCGCACCGGCACAATGCTGAACCGGGAGACCCCTTGGGTTGCAGCCATCTCGGCCGCCAGTCCCGCTGGCGATAGCGCGCGCGCCTTGTCCGGCGCGACCAGGCTGACTCGCCACACGGCCTGATTGTCCGCGAACGTGATGGTCAGGCTGTCGTGCAGCACGCGATAGCCGCGGGACTTTGCCCTGTCGATCAGTAGATCGAGATCCGGCGCTTCGCCGGGTTGGAAAGTCAGAGACACATCCAGCGTCGTGCGCCCCGGAAGCCTGGATTCAAGCCGGTGCAACAAAGACATCGAGCTCACGCACAGCACGGCGAGCAGCAGCGCTGCGGCATAGAAACCAACGCCGAGCAACACGCCTATGGCCGAGGCAGCCCAGATGGATGCCGCGGTCGTGAGGCCGCGGATGCGCATACCGTCCTTCATGATGACTCCGGCGCAGAGGAAACCGACGCCGGTGACCACGCCCTGGATGGTATGGGTCGGGTCTGCCTGGATGTGCGCTGTGGCACCGCCGTACCAGAGCGGCGCGTGACCGACGAACACCGTCAGCGCCGTCGACGCCATGCACACGAGGCCGTAGGTGCGCATGCCGGCGGCGCGGCCGTTGTACGAGCGCTCGTAGCCAACCAGCATGCCGAGCAGCAGCGCGCCCACCATGTTCAGCCCGATGAACGCGTTGGCGGCGAGAAAGGCGCCGCTCCAATAGTGCTGCAGATCTCCTAGCATAGGATTTCGCGATCAGGCTGCGAGCCAGGCGTTCAGCGAGCGCAAGGTCTCCTCGCTCAATTCGCCCGCCGCCGCGGCAAGCCTCAGACGGCCAAGGAGGTAGTCCAGGCGTGCCTGGACCAGGTCGAGCTCAGCGGTGAACACGCGCTGCTGCGCGTCGAGCACGTCGGGTTGCGTACGGGTGCCGACGTCCCGGCCAAGCGTCGTTGCCGCGAGCGCACTACGCGCCGAAGTGAGCGACTGCTCGAGTGCAGCGACGCGCGACACGCCGGTTTTCACCGAGAGGAATCCGTCCTGCACCCGCAAACGCACGTCTCGCCGGGCGGCGGCAATCTCCTGCTCCGCCTGACTCTTCCTCGCGGCCGATTCCCGCTCGCGCGAATCCAGTCCGCCGCCGGCGTACAACGGAATGTTGAGCTGCAAGCCGATCGTCGCGGTTCGGGTGTTGCTGCCAGCAATCCAGGGAGCCAGGTTGCCGGTTTGCCCTTGTGCGCCATAACGCGCCACGAGCGCGACGGTCGGGCGACTGCTGACGCGGTACTTATCGATCTCCGCGCCGGCAATGTCGTGCTCCGACTGCCTGGTCTTGACGAGGTAGCTCTGTTCTTCACCCTTTGCCTGCCACGCCGTGAGATTGTCCGGTTCCGGCGGCCGCGGCACGAAGCCAGGCGCCAACCCGCTGAGCTGATCGGGCGGCGTGCCGACGGTTTCCAGGAATCGCGTGCGTCGCTGTTCGAGCGCAGATTGTGCCGTGACCTCGCGGCTCTCCACCCCATCCAGGCGCGCCTGGGCTTCATGAAGATCGGTGATCTTGCCCTGGCCGATGTCAAAGCGTGCCTTCGCGCGGTCGCGTTGCTGTCGCAACGCCCCCTTCTCGGCCTGCACCACGCGGAGCGTCTCCTCGCCCAACACGACGCCGAAGTAAGCCTCGGCCACCCGCAAGGCCAGATCCTGGCGAGACTGGTCGAATTGCGTTTGCGCCAGGTTGGATTGCTCGTGCAACTGCCGTCTCGTGGCCACAGCACTCCTGTCGTACAGCGGCTGCACGAGCATCACCCCGGCCTGGCGAGCAGTGCCCGAACTATCGGCGGAGACCAACGGCGCGAGCTCGGCAGGCGGGTTGGCGGACGATCGATTGTTGATCCGGTCCAGTGCCGCCTGGAGGCTTACGCGGGGACGCAGCAAGGCGTCGCCTTGCACAGCCTTCTCCCGTCCCGCCGTGAGCGCATCATTCGCAGCGAGGCTCGTCGGATCATGCGCCAATGCCTGCTGATAGGCCCCCACGAGATCGATAGCGCTCGACGCTCCAGCGTTCATGAAAAGCATGCAGCCCAAAGCCACCTGCCCGGCCCGCAGGGCCATATTCAATCTATTCATCGCATTTACTCTCAACGTCACATCTGCGATCAAACGGTCGCAGGGCGCTTGGYCCGGTACCAGGTCGCATACAGAGCGGGAAGGAAGACGAGCGTCAGCACGGTGGCAACGGCGAGCCCTCCCATGATTGCCCACGCCATGGGGCCCCAGAACACGGAATGGGTAAGCGGTACCATCGCCAGAATTGCCGCCAAGGCAGTCAGCACGATCGGGCGTAGCCGTCGCACCGCCGCCTCGACGATGGCTGTCCACAGTGCAACGCCCGCGCCCACATCCTGATCAATCTGCACGACAAGGATCACCGAGTTGCGGATGATCATTCCAGCGAGGGCGATAACACCCAACATGGCGACAAAACCGAATGGAATCTGAAACGCGGCCATGATCGCGCTGACACCGATCAGCCCGAGCGGCGCGGTCAGCAGGACCATTGCCATCTTCCTCATGTCCTGCAGTTGGATCATCAGCAGCACAAGTACTACGATGATCGTCACAGGCATCACCGCGAATACAGAACGCTGGGCTTTCGCACTCGACTCGTAAGCGCCGCCAATCTCGATGCCGTACCCCAGCGGGAGCGCCTTTTCCAGGGCGTCGATCTTCGGCTGCATTGCATGCGTGACGTCAGGTGCCTGCGCCCCCGCGATGTCGGCGCGAACGGTCAGCGTTGGCACGCGGTTGCGCCGCCACAGTTCGCTTTCCTCGCTGTCAAGCGCGAGTCGGGCCACTTGCGAGACCGGTACAAACTTGCCGTCGCGCACATAGATCTTTGCGTCCTTCAGGTTGTTCAGGTCCGTGCGTTCCGCGGCGACGAGGCGCGAGACCACGTCGATACCTTGGTCTTCCTCGCGGTACTGCGTGATMGGCGTGCCCGACAGCGAGGCCTCAAGGGCCTCTTTGATCTGGCCTGAGCTGATACCCAGTGCGCGCGCCTTGTCCTGGTCGACGTCGACCTGCACGCGCTTGATGCGTTCGCCCCAGTCCAGGTTAACCTGGCGCACGTGCGACTCTTCACGCATGATGTCCGCCACCTGCTGCCCGATTGCACGAACTTTGGCGTTGTCCTGCCCGTACACACGGAACTGCACCGGGTAACCGACAGGCGGACCGTTCTCCAGGTGATTGACGCGGCCACGCACATTCGGGAATCTTCCGTTGAACAGCGTCTCGAGC